>CAYWUD010000006.1:0-25758 GCA_964461355.1 uncultured Pseudomonadales bacterium
CACCGACCAATAAAAAAGCCATCTGATTTTCAGATGGCTTTTTTTATTGCCGGGCGAAAATTATCGGATCGACAGGCAGTGCGATTTTGGGTTCTGGAAGTGTACGAGAGAGGCTTTTGGATTCTGGGTGCGTGCGAGAGAGGGGGCGGGTGTGAGGGGGTTAAGGTAAGAGGGGGTAAAGGCAAAGGGGCTGGGTCGTATTCTTGGCAGGCGCCAAAAAGGGGGCGGGACAGCCCCCCAGGCGCTCGGTGCGAGGTTACAGATATGTAACCGCGGCGGCTTTCGCTGCTTAGTTGGCCTCGGCCAGCTCAATAATCTGTTTGCGAATAGCGGCGGGAATCGGACGGGCCTTGGGGACCTGAACCTCTTCACCTTCGACTTCCACGGTGCGAGAAAGCTGAGCAGCCAGGTCGTGGATGATGAACTGGTTCTTTTCGCTGTGGGCAAAGATCTGGTAGTGCTCGTCAGCCCAGAGGGGCTCTTGATTGCTTGCGAGGGTGCAGTTGCCTTGCTGTTCGGCCTGCTGGGCGCTCTGTTCGGCCTGGCGTACGCGCTGCTTGTACTCAACAACCTGTTTTTTCAGTTGCTGGTTTTCGGTCTGCTGCTGCTGCTTGTCTTTCTGCAGGCGCTTGATGGTTTCTTGCAGGCGCTTGGGATTGAGTTTCTGCAGTTGCTTCAGCTGCGTTTCACTCTGTTTCAGGTCGTGAGACAGCTTGCGGTTTTGTTCTTGCAGGCGCTCCAGGCGTTGTTTCAGCTTGGTAACCTCCTCGGACTCCTGGGCGTGTTGCTCCAGGCGGGCAATCTGCTCAAGCAGACTATCGCTCATAAATCAGATACTCCCCGATTTGATAAGGAACGGATGGAAAGCTGTTCGCCTTAAGAAAGGGGGAAGGCGTACAGAGGCGCGGTATTATAGATGTACTGGCCGCAAAGTTTAATGCGCATCCATACGTATCCACCAAAGTTATGATCTGAGCCGTTGTTATCGGCCCGCGCCTTTGGCCTTGAGGCTCTGTCCCATCCATTTGTACATGTTGTCGTTGACCTGTTGCGCGACAACGCCGTCGGCACTGAGCTGATGCAGTTCCTCGCTCAAGGCGTCAAGTGGCAGTTCGCAGGGGATCTTCTTTGAAATGCCGATATAGAGTTCAAAGGTTGCAATATCGACCGGCATCTTTTCAAAGCGTCCCTCAAGGTCCAGGAGGGATACGAACAGGTCATCCTGCACTTCGGGGTAGATGCTGTAGTCCACGCGCCCCACATCCAGCATTTTCAGCCCCTGGCGGGCATTAACGGTGCGCATCAGCTGCAGGTTTTCCGTTGCAAAGCGATCGAACAGGCCGCCGAAGCTGATGTCCTTGGGGGCGACCCCACGCAGGCCGATCAGATCCTCCCAGCGCGTGAGTTCAAGGTGACGGTCACGGCGTACGATTACCGCATAGCTGTGGGTGTAGAGCGGGGGCTCGATAAAATCGATATAGGCTTCGGTGGTGGCGTTACGCGGCATGGCCGGGTTGATATCCAGCGAGCCTTCGCGAAGTTGGCGCAGCACCCGGTTATAGCCGCCGCGATGGTCATTGAGCACTTCGATGCCCTGATGTGTAAACAGCTGCTCAACCAGTTCCGGAGCGGCGCCGACCATATTGAGGTAATCGCTCCAGATCAGTGGCGGGAAATTGGGGTGTCCGGACATGCGTACCTGTGTGCAGGGGGCTGCGGATGCCGGTAGATTCAGCAACAGGGCCGCCAGCAGCATTATCTGGGACAAAAGACGCATAATTGGATCGGGTTTGAGGTCTGAGTGAAGCCACTATAAGTGGCCGTCTGGGGCTTGCCAACTGCCGGTCGGGTTTGTCAGGCAGGACGTCTAGTTGAATTTCTTGCCGGCAAGGCCGGTGAGGATCGGACATTCCGGCGACTCATCGCCATGGCACTGACTTGCCAGCTGCGCCAGGCGATCACGGATTTCGCTGAGTGCAGCGATACGCAGGTCCAGTTCGTCGATTTTCTTCAGCGTGCGTTCCTTGACGCACCGACTCTGGCGCTGGTTGTTGCGATACAGCTCGACGAGTTCGTTGCATTCTTCGAGACTGAAGCCAAGGCCGCGCGCGCGGGCAATAAATTGCAGCAGTTCCAGATCCTGATCCGAATAGTCCCGATAACCGTTGCCTGATCGGCGTGCCGGGTGCAGCAGGCCGATGCTTTCGTAGTAGCGGATCGTCTTGCTGGTCAGGCCACTCAGGCGCGCTGCAGTGCCAATGTTCATGCCCGGCTCCTTTCTCTGGCTGCTTGAGCTTCCTGTAGCTGGAAGCGGCACACTGTCGACTTCACCCATTGTTCAGGATACCTACCCATGTTTGCAACCAGACATCTTCTTTTCGCGGCCCTGTGTGGTGCAGTGCTGGCTTATCCCGTACAGGCGGCAGAATCGCTCAAGGTCTATCGCAGCGCCCTCTGTGGCTGCTGTGGGGACTGGGTCGAGTATCTGCGTGCCGAAGGTGTTTCGGTCGATGTGGTGATCAGTGAGCAGTTGCCGGCACTTAAACGCATGCTGGGTGTGCCGGCCGAGCTTGTGTCCTGTCATACGGGCGTCGTTGCGGGGCGCTTTGTCGAGGGCCATGTGCCGGTGGCCGAGGTGCGTGCGCTGATGGCGGCTGATGCATCGGTTCGGGGTGTCGCTGTGCCGGGGATGCCGCTCGGTTCGCCGGGGATGGAGGTCGAAGGACGTACGGCTCAGTCTTATTCGATAATTGCAGTGGCCGCTGATGGCCGGCAGACGGTCATTGCCGATTACTGAGTATCTGTCGTTCTTTTGGCGCTGGACTAGACTAGAAAAAATTGTCAGATCACATACGCGGGACCTCTGAGTCCCGGCCGCCAGGGGAGAGGGGCTGGAAGATGCACAAGCCGCAGCGAACGGAACGTCGAGGCAAGGGACGCCTGAAACTGCGTCTGCCGGTACAGCTGCGCCTGCCGGATGGACAGCAACTGGCCTTGGTCACCGAGAACCTGTCCGATAGCGGTATCTTTCTCTGTTGTGAGCCCGAGCAGATGCCCGCAGTAGGAACCGAGGTGGTGCTCTGGCTCGAAGCGATGCCCTTTGATCCTCCCGAAGTGCCGGCCGTGGTGGTGCATCACGGTGAGGGCGGTTTCGGTGTGCGTTTTCTGCTGGACAAGACTTTCGATGATGCATGAAGGCGGCACGATCATGTTGTTTGGGCCAGGTTGTCGCGGCTAGACGTTTGGCTTTGGGGCGGAGGGGGCGATGCAGGAGCAATCGGTAACAGGCAAGGGCCAGGCGGCCGCTGAGGAAGAGTGCGCGGCACTCTGGGCGCTCATTTCTCCGGCGTACTGCTGCGATGAAACAGCGCTGCTCGAGGCGATGAACGTGCAGGCCAGTCCGTCGGAGCTTGAACTGCGTCAGATTCGTGAACTCTGTGAACGGCTGATCCGCGAGGTCCGCGCCGACAGCCGCGCTCAGACGCCACTGGATGCCCTGCTGCTTGAATACAGCCTCAATAGTCAGGAAGGCATGTTGCTGATGTGCCTGGCCGAAGCGTTGTTACGGATACCGGATGCGGCGACCCAGGATGCCCTGATTCGTGACAAGTTTCGTCTTGCCGACTGGTCTCGGCATCTGGGGCATTCCGATTCGTGGCTGGTCAACGCCTCATCCTGGGGGCTGTTACTGACCGGCAAGCTGGTTGCTGTGGACGCGTCGGTCAACTGGGCCGGTCAGACCCAGCAACTGATCGGGCGCCTGTCCGAACCGGTGATTCGCCAGTGCCTGCTGCAGGCCATGGCCCTGATGGGCGAGCACTTTGTGCTCGGGCGCACCATCGGGGAAGCCCGAGGGCGTAGCAGCCGGCATGGCCTGAGTGGCCAGTGTTACTCCTTTGATATGCTCGGCGAGGCTGCGCTCACCATGGAGCAGGCCGATGCGTTTTTTGCGGCCTACCGCGCGGCCATCGCGGAACTCGGTGGCGAGCCTGCGCAGCCGGGTGTGCCGCGTTCGAGTATTTCGATCAAGCTCTCGGCGCTGCATCCACGTTATCAGCCTCAGCAGTGGGAGCGCCTTGAGCAGGAACTGCTGCCCAGGCTGCTGGAGCTGGTGCGCCAGGCCCGTCGCTGCGATGTGCCGATTACCATCGACGCCGAGGAAGCCGACCGTCTGGAGCTTTCCCTCAGGCTGTTCGAGCAGCTTTACCGCCACGCTGATAACCGTGGCTGGGGCGGGCTCGGTCTGGTTGTGCAGGCCTACTCCAAGCGGGCCCTGCCGGTCCTGCAGTGGCTGCGGGCGCTGGCCTTGGCAGAGGGTGATCCGATCCCTGTGCGGCTGGTCAAAGGTGCGTACTGGGATCAGGAGATCAAGTATGCCCAGCAGAAGGGGCTTGATGGTTTCCCGGTCTATACCCGCAAGGCCGCTACCGATCTTGCCTATCTGGCCTGTGCTAGGTTTCTGCTGCAACAGGAGAGCAGTGAAGCCTTCTACCCCCAGTTTGCCACCCACAATGCCCATACCCTGGCTGCGGTACTGGGGCACGCGCACAGCTGCAGCTGGCTGACGGATGCGAGTTTCGAGTTTCAGCGTCTGCATGGCATGGGCGATGCGCTGTATCGCGCAATGCGGCGACACTGCAAGGTACCGATTCGGGTGTATGCGCCTGTGGGGGCGCATCAGGAGCTGCTGCCTTATCTGGTGCGGCGGTTGCTCGAAAATGGTTCGAACAGCTCCTTTGTGCATCAGATTCATGATCCGGGTATCGATGCCAGTGAACTGTCGGAGCACCCGACGGTGCGGCTTGAGCGGTATGATCCGTTGCTTGAGCCGGTCATTCGCGCTCCTGCGGCGCTGTTTGCCGAGCGCAAAAATTCCAGAGGGCTGAATCTTGCCATCGACGCACAGTGGCAACGTTACCGCTCGTTGATTTCCCCTTTTCTGACCTCAAGCTGGCCGGCCGGGCCGATGATCGGCGGTCATCTGTTGACTGTGGGCGCAGCGCAGCCTGTGTGCTCGCCCTTCGATCCCGAGCGGCAGGTCGGTATCTGCTATCCCTGTTCGCCAGCACAGATCGGTGAGGCGCTTGATCGGGCCGAACGTGCCTTTGCCATCTGGCGCGATACACCGGTGCGTCTGCGCGCCGCCTGTCTGGAACGCTGGGCCGATCTTCTGGAAACCCAGCGCGGTGAACTCTATCTATTGTGCCAGCGGGAAGCGGGCAAGACACTCAACGATGCCATTGACGAGGTACGTGAGGCGGTCGATTTCTGCCGCTATTACGCTGCACAGGCGAAGGCGAAGCTCGAGGAACCGATCAGTCTGTGTGGCCCTGATGGCAGGACGCAGTCTTGCAGAAGTGCAGGGCTGGGACCGGTGGTCTGCATCAGTCCATGGAATTTTCCGTTGGCGATCTTTGTCGGTCAGGTAGCGGCGGCGCTGGTTGCGGGGAATACGGTGCTGGCCAAGCCGGCAGCGGCTACGCCGTTGATCGCAGCCAGAGCCATCGGTCTGCTGTTGGAAACCGGTCTGCCGGTCGATGCTGTGGCGCTGCTGCCGGCCAGTGGCGCGATCCTTGGTGAAACGCTGCTAAGCGATACTCGGGTCGCGGCCGTTGCGTTCACCGGATCGACGGAAACCGCGCGCAGTATCCATCAGCGTCTGGCCGCGCGTGATGCGCCGCCGCCAGTGCTGATTGCCGAGACCGGCGGACAAAACGTGATGCTGGTCGACAGTACCGCGTTACCCGAACAGGTAGTGCGTGATGCGATCGACTCGGCCTTCACTTCCGCAGGTCAGCGTTGCTCGGCCCTTCGCGTACTGCTGGTGCAGGAGGAGTGTGCCGATACCATCGAGCCCTTGCTGGCCGGCGCGCTGGCCCAGTTGCAGCTGGGGGACCCCGAGCTGCGTTCGACGGATATCGGCCCTGTGATCAGTCGGGAGGCTCGGGAGTCGTTGATGAGTTATGCCGCAGAGCTGGATCGGGAAGGGCGTCTTCTGGCTCGGGGCGCGGTGCCTGAGTCCGCGCGCGGCTATTTTGTGCCACCTTCGATCTATCGACTGGCCCATCTGACTGAACTTGATGAGGAACATTTCGGGCCGATTCTGCACGTGGTGCGCTTTGCGCGCGGTGAGCTTGACAGTCTGCTCGATGAGATCAACGGCAGCGGATTCGGGCTTACCATGGGCATCCATAGCCGCAACGAGAACCTGGTGCAGTGGCTGGCCGATAGGGTCCAGGTCGGCAATCTCTACATCAACCGCAACCAGATCGGCGCGGTGGTCGGAGTGCAGCCCTTTGGCGGGCGTGGTCTGTCGGGCACCGGGCCCAAGGCCGGCGGGCCCCATTACCTGCTGCGTTTTACCCAGGAGGTGGCGCTATGACGCCGTTTGACAGCTCGTTCTGGTTGCGTCGTCCCTGGGAGGCCGGTCCGGTTGTTGATGCGCGGGCAGAAACCCTGTTTGAGGCAGCCCCTGAATATTTCGCTCTGGACGATGATGCAGGCCCCGTCGGTGAACTGCAGCTGGCCGCTCTCGAGCAGGTGGCTCCGGTCATGGCAGCCGCTCACTATGGTTTCAGGGCCTGGCAGCTGCTGTGCTTCAAGGAGCGTTACGCGCAGTTGGCGCCGCTGCTGCAGGTGCTTGATGAGCGGGCCGAGGCGCTGGCCGAGGTTGCCGCCATCGAGGGCGGCGGCCATCAGGACGCGACAGCGCGTGCGCTGCAGCAGGGCCTTGTCTGGCTCAAGGGGCGTCTGGAGCGGATGGCCGACGAGCTTGATCAGGCGCTGGTGCTGCCCGGGCCCACCGGTGAGGATAACCGGCTGCGCCTGAACGGGCGTGGTGTCTGGGTGCTGCGCGTCGAGCGCAGTACGCCGCTGGCCGCGGTGGTACAGGGGATGCTGCTGGCGCTGTTATGCGGTAACGCGCTGGTGTTGAGTGTGCCACCGGAGCGCGGCTTTGCGCTGGCGCGTGTGTGCGAAAGTGCTCGGGAAGCGGGGCTCTCGCCTGCGCTGTTGCAATGTCTGCCGGCTAGGTCACTGGAAGATACGCTCCTGGCGCATCCTCAGCTGGCTGGACTGATCGCATTTGCAGGAGCGCCGCACCTCTCTCTGGCGGCTGCGTTGGCGGCACGCAGCGGTGCCATTACGCCGTTGCTGGAATTGCCGGCCGATCCGGGGGCGGCGGCATGGGCCAGCGAACGCCTGTTGCTGCGGCTGATGTGCGAGCAGACCCTTACGACCAACCTGACCGCCGTGGGGGGCAATCCGCAGCTGTTGACGGTGCAGGAAGCGGTGCTCTAGGGGCTGTTCAGGCAAAATTCGCACGGACCAGCGTCTTGGGTCTAGCGTTAGAATAAGTAGCCGTAATTTGCGCTGTTCAATAGTTGCAGAATTGAGGCTGCCTTATACTTGCGCCGCCGAATCGGGACGGATCCGTTCGGTCCGTCGGTCTGGTCTTGGAGTGAGCATCTTTTATGGCAAAACAGAATGCCGATCTGCACTGGGATCTTGGCCATGTGGTGCACAAGTCGCGCGCGATCAATTTCTTCAAGCTCGTGTCCAGTGCCTTCTGTGTCTACAGCCCGAGCGTGCGCAAGCTGTATTCCAACTACGAGGTGGTGCTGCCCAACGATTTTGAGCGTGGCCTGGTGGTTCTGCCCGACCCCTACAATTTTCACGATACCTTCAACGAGATCAACGCCGAGGCGGTACGCAAGACCGGTATCCGTCTGATTCCCGGTGATTGCCTGGGGCGCAAGGGGCTGTATCTGGCCCTGCCGATGAAAAAGGACGGTGCGGTCAAGCACCGCCTGGTGCCGCTCGATGAAGCGATCAGTCTGCTTGACCGCTTGTACCTGAAACAGACCGGTGCCCCCTTTCTGCCGATACTGCTCAAGGGTGACCTGCGCGAGTTTCGTGCCTCTACACCCTATCTGCACCTGCATTCGCTGGTGCCGCAGAAATTGAACGAACTCTCTTCATTTCAGCAGGCTGATATCAGCCAGACCATTGTCGAGCGCTTTGCAAGGATTCGCGACCTGGTGGTCGATTAGCGCGGACCTCATTGCGAGCGCCTGCCAGCCAAGGAGACAAGCATGCAGGCCGATGAACTGATGGCGCTGGAGGCGCGCTACGGCGCCCGCAATTACCACCCGTTGCCGGTGGTGCTGTCCCGCGGAGAGGGGGTCTTTCTCTGGGATCTGGATAACCGGCGCTATTTTGATTTTCTTTCGGCCTATTCGGCGGTCAATCAGGGCCATTGCCATCCCCGTCTGCTGGAAACCCTGCAGGATCAGGCGCGGCGTCTGACGCTGACCTCGCGTGCCTTTCACAACGATGTGCTGGGGCAGTACGCCGAGTATCTGTGTGATTATTTCGGTTTCGAGCGCATGCTGCCGATGAACACCGGCGCCGAAGCGGTGGAAACGGCGATCAAGCTGTGCCGTAAATGGGCCTACCAGAAGCGCGGCATCGCCGAAAATGAAGCCATCATTCTGGTCGCAGATGGCAATTTCCATGGCCGCACCACCACCCTGATCTCGTTCTCCAACGACCCGCTCGCACGTAACGAGTACGGCCCGTATACCCCCGGTTTTCAAAGCCTGCCCTATAACGATCTTGCCGCTCTGGAAGAGGCGCTGGCAGCCCCCCAGGTGGCGGGATTGCTGCTTGAGCCGATTCAGGGGGAAGCCGGTGTGATCGTGCCCGATGAAGGTTATCTGCGCGAAGCGGCGCGTCTGTGTCGTGAAGCCGGCGTGCTGTTTATGGCCGACGAAATCCAGACAGGGATCGGCCGTACCGGGCGCATGCTGGCGGTCGACCATGAGTCGGTGCGTCCGGATCTCCTGATTTTGGGCAAGGCACTCTCCGGTGGCATGTATCCGGTGTCGGCCGTGCTGGGCGATGATGCGATCATGCTGTGCATGCGCCCGGGTGAACACGGCTCGACCTATGGCGGCAATCCGCTGGCCTGTCGTCTGGCCATGACTGCGCTGGCCATCGTGCGCGACGAGAATCTGTGTGAAAACGCCGAGCGTATGGGACGTCTGTTTCGTGACGAACTGGCCCGTATCGATTCGCCGCTGATCGGTACTGTCCGCGGCAAGGGGCTGCTCAATGCCGTGGTGATCGAGCCGACCGAAGGCAAGGAAGCCTGGGATGTGTGCCTCAAACTGGCCGAGAACGGCCTGCTGGCCAAACCGACCCATCGGCACTGCATCCGTTTTTCGCCGCCGCTGGTCATCAGCGAATCCCAGATGCAGCAGGCAATCGGCATTATTCGACAAACAGTTGCCGAGCTTGTGTAAATTGACGTAACGTTGCGACAGTTTTTCGTAGCAGCTAGCCTAACCGTTTAGCGAGAGGAGAGGGGTAATGTCGATAGAAATGCTGGGAGTATGGGCGGTCAACCTGCTTTGGGCGGTGATCATTTTCCTGGTCGGCCGTCAGCTGGCGCACTGGACCTCGAAGCTGCTGCAGCGCCTGCTGCTCAAGGGCAATATGGACAGCATGCTGGCCGATTTTGTCCAGCACATCAGTTACTGGGTGCTGGTGCTGGTCGTGGTGGTGGCGGCCCTGGATCGACTGGGCGTCGATACCACCTCGCTGGTGGCCCTGATCGGTGCGGCGGGTCTGGCCGTAGGTCTGGCGCTCAAGGATTCGTTGCAGAACTTTGCCGCAGGGGTGATGCTGCTGGTCTTTCGTCCTTTCGGCAAGGGCGACTTTATTCAGGCCGGGGGTACGGCCGGTACCGTGATCAGCATCGGCATTTTCTGTACCGAGCTCAATACGCCGGATAACCAGAAGGTTATCGTCCCTAACGGGGCCATCTATTCCGGAGTCATCACCAACGTTACCGCCCATGATACCCGCCGTATCGACCTGGTTGTCTCGATCAGCTACAGCGACAACCCGGCCCAGGCGAAGGAGATTCTCGAACAGGTGCTGGCCGCAGAAAGCCGCGTGCTGAGCGATCCCAAACCGACCGTGGCGGTGTCCGAACTGGCCGATTCGAGCGTCAACCTGGTGGTGCGTCCCTGGGTCAAGACCGAGGAATACTGGGCGGTACGTTTCAGCCTGATCGAAGCGATCAAGCGCGAACTCGATGCGGCCGGTATCAGCATCCCGTTCCCGCAGCTCGATCTGCACCTGCAGAAGGCGGAATAAGTCAGGCCCCATCGGCAAAGGCCTCCCCATGGAGGCCTTTTTTGTCGAACGATCCATCTCACCGGAAACCAAGGAGCGTGCGGTGAAGGCATTACTGATAAGGCTCAAGCAGCTCGGCATACTGCGGACCCGGCGCCGCCAGCGTATCTGCATGGGGGTTGGCGCCGCCCTCGTGCTGTACGGGCTGCTGGGCTTTGTACTGTTGCCGCTGATTGTCCGGCCGATGGCCGAGGACTATCTGCAGCAGCAGTTGCAGCAGCCGAGCCGTATCGAAGGTATTTCGTTCAACCCCTTCAGTCTCGCCCTGCGCGTTGAAGGCCTGCTGGTCGGGCGTGACGAGGATCCGGTGATCGGCTGGGAGCGCTTTGAGCTTAACCTCTCCTGGAGCAGTCTCTGGAAAGGCGCGCTGCAGATCGAGACGCTGAGGCTGGTACGCCCGCAGCTGACCGCCGGTCTGGATCGTCAGGGCAAGCCGATTCTGCTTGGACTGATCGAAGCGCTGAAGGATCGGCCTCTGGATCAGTCGATGCTGCAGAACGACACCGAGACGTCGGTGCCGGAACAGACTGATGCCTCCGCTGCGCGTAGCGCTGCAGCACCTTCGGTCCCGGCCGAGAGTGCTGATGGCGTACCGGCGGATACTTCTGAAGTGGCGGGCACCGAGCAGGCGGCCCCCGAAGATGCCGTTACCTCAGGTTTGCGTGACATGGAAGAGCCTACGCTGGCAGGCGAGGGCACGGCGACCCTGCCGGCTGATGCGGCGAACGTAGCGGGTGCCAAGCCCGAGGACACCGAGGCGGCGGTACCCGATGCGCCCGAGGCAGAAGCCGGCGGGCTGTACCCTGTGGATCTGGAGCGACTTGAACTGATTGAAGGGCGGCTGACCTTTGTTGATCTCAGGCCCGAACCACCGGTACGGGTCCGTGCCGAAGCGATCAGTCTGGCTCTGGATCGGATCAGCACGCGCGCCGAAGAACAGGGGGATCTGCAGCTAGAGGTGCGCTTTGCCGATCAGTCGGCGCTGAACTGGCAAGGACGGCTGCAGCTTGATCCGCTGGTTGCCGAGGGGCATCTGGCGCTTGAGGGCCTGCGCCCGGCCAACCTGCAGCCCTATCTCGGGGGGCAGTTAAAGGCGGTGATCGCGGATGGCCGTCTGAGCATCGAAACCGATTATCGGATCCGTTATGGCAAGGACTTTGATCTCACGCTCGATGCGCTGGCTGTGCGTCTGCAGGCGTTTGATCTCAAGTCTCTGAACGGTTCGTCGTCGCTGGTGCGCATTCCTGATCTGGATATCAGTGGCGCACAGGTGGCACTGGCTGATCAGAAGCTTTCGCTCGGGACTGTGCGCCTGACGGATGCCGAAGTGAATCTCGACTTTGATCATCAGGGTACGGTGAGTCTGGCGCAGCTCTGGCAGCCCCGAGTCGAGACTGCTGCGCCCCCCGCACAGCCGGCTGCGCCCTGGGCGTGGCGCGTGGAGGGTATACAGGTTGAAAATGCCCGGGTGACGGCGCGAGATCTCAGTCGTGTGCCGGCACTGTGGCAACTTGAGGGGCTGTCGCTGACGGCCGGTGCACTGCACCCTGATGCTGCAGAGGTCCCCCTGCAGGCGCAGGTCGGTATCGATCAGGGCACGCTGGCGCTGTCCGGTACTCTGGGACTGTCGCCGCTTGCGGCCGCGCTGGATGTTAAGGTGCAGCAGCTGCCGCTTGTTCTTTTGAACCCTTATCTGGCCGAGGCGGCAAGGCTCCGGCTCGAATCGGGGCTGCTGGGCACCGACCTCAAGCTCGGCTGGCAACCGGAGCCGGGGATCCTGCTGGGTGGACAGCTGTGGCTGGAGCAGTTTGACGCGCGCACCCTGGAAAATCGACCACTGCTCGGATGGCGTCGTCTGGCGCTGGAGGGGCTGGAAGTCAATCAGGCCGAGAACCGTGTGGCACTGGCCGATGTGCTGCTGGAGGGGCCTTCTGTCAAACTTGATATCGATAAGAGCGGTGTACTGAATTTCTCCACCCTCGGTGGTGCTGAGGCTGCGCCTTCCTCGGCCGCTACGGATGTGCCATCAAAACCGCTGCAGCTGGCGATCGATCAGGTGCGTATTCAGGATGGTACCGTGCAGTTTAGCGATCAGCGCCCGCAGCATCCCTTTGTCACCCAGATCGTGCAGCTTAACGGTCAGGCGAAAAATCTGTCCTCGGCTGCCGGCACCCGCTCCTCCTTTGCCCTCGATGGCAAGGTCGATCGTTATGCACCGGTGAAGATTCGTGGTCAGCTCAAACCCTTTGCACCTGCCGATGCTACGGCATTCAGTATCGAGTTCCGGCGCCTGCCCTTGACCAGTTTCTCGCCCTACAGCCAGCAATATGCCGGTTATCAGATTCGCAAGGGGCGCATGGATCTGGAGCTTGGATACCGGATCGAGCGCAGTCAGCTGGAAGGCGATAACCGTGTACTGATCGAGCAGTTGCGCTTTGGTGACAAGGTCGACAGTCCTGATGCGGTGGATCTTCCGGTGGCACTGGCGCTGTCGCTGCTGAAGGATCCGAGCGGCAAGATCGATATCGATCTGCCGGTGTCGGGTGATCTTTCCAATCCGGATTTCAGCTATGGCGGCATTGTCTGGGGTGCCCTGCGCAATGTGCTGGTGAAAGCGCTGAGTTCACCCTTTACCGCGCTTGGCGGTGTCTTCCGTCAGGGGCAGCAGCCCGATCAGGTACTCTTTGCGGCCGGTGCCGCCATTCTGGATGAGACCGGTGAGGAGCAGCTCAGGCAGCTGGGGCAGGCTCTGGGCGAGCGCGAAGAATTTGCGCTGGAGCTGACCGGGCTTGCTACCGCGGCCGACTGGCAGCACCTGGCACGGCTTCGTCTGCGCCAGCAGGCGCTTGAGCACTACAACCGGGATGCCTGGTTCAAGGTCGAGCGAGCCGAAGAACTCAGCGAAAGCCAGTATTTCGAAGGGCTGGCCAAGGCGTATCCCGGCGCTTACGACGGGACCGCTACCCTCGAGGAGCTTGAAGCTGCGCTGGTGCCCGATCTGGCCTACGACGAACTGGCCATGAGCCGGCTGGCTCATGCACGCGCCCAGGCGGTGCAGGCCTATCTGCTGGAAGAGGTCAAACTGGCGCCGGAACGGCTGTTTCTGCTCGAACCCGAACTCGATGCCAAACGCAACGCTCCGCCTGCGGCGCGCCTCGGGTTGACTCCGCGCTGATCCTCCTTGGCCTCCAGGGGGTGGAGTGTAGAAATCTGGGGCTCGGTAGAGCCCCTGTCCGCGGCGGATGAGGCTGTGCGGTGGCCCATTCGCGGCCGATGGTCCGGTACGTTGCCGCCGGCAGGGTTCAGTCGATCTCCGGCGGCAGGCGTCCTTCGCTGAGCAGACGAGCAAAGCGGGCGCGGCGTTCGTCGGCGGAGATCGGCGCCGCTGTCGGAGCGTCGGCCACCAGCGGGGAGAGGTCGAGTGCCGGTGTTTCTGCCTCGTTTGCCGAGGTCGACGGTTGTGCTCCCGCAATGTAGTTGTCCATCACGTCCAGCGCCTCGAGCAGGCCGGGGTACTCCGGGTGTTCGGCGTCGAGCTGTTCGAGTTTCTTTGCCAGATTGTCGCGGATCTGCCCGAGTCGCTCGGGGCTGGCCTGCGCGCCCTGTTCCTGCAGCCAGCGGGCTGCAGATTCACCATTGGTCGCCATCGGTTCAACTCCAGTAAGCCGAAAAAGGGGCGATTGTAGCACCATTCGTTTTTGTACCCGCATTCATCGCCGCCGCTGCTGCTGCACATCCGAGCCACTATTTTTGTTTCATTTGTTGGTATATTTCCGCCATGAGAAATGTTTATCAGGCGATTGCTGCACTGCGCGCACGGTTGGCGCATCTGGCTCGGGCGAAGGCGCCCGGTTGCCTGTTGCGCGTGCAGGAAGCGGCCCCGGATTTTGTCGCTCCGGCATGGCTGGCGGCCCAGAGCTGCTACCCGCAGTTGCTCTGGCGCGATCGCCGGGGCGATGCCGAGCTCGCGCTGCTGGGGCAGCTGGTGGAGCGGCGCCCCGATGCCGCATCGTTGCCCGGTGCTCTGTCCGAACTGCTGGCGGCGCTGGCCGATGCCGCAGCGCCCGATGGCGGTGAGCTGCGCTGCTACGGTGGCATGGCCTTCAGTGACGCGAGCGACGTCTGGTCCGAGTTCGGTTACAGTCGCTGGCTGGTGCCGTTGATCGAGCGGGGCCGCTCACGCCGTGACTGCTGGCTGGCCTGTCATCTGGATGGGCGCAGTGATCAGGCCTGGCAGGACAGTCTGCGCCGTGCCGATGAAACCCTGGCCGGCCTCAGTGGCGACGCGGCACGGCTGGTGCTGCCGTCCGAGCCTTACACCTGTGTTCAGCGGCCGGAGTATCCGCTCTGGCAGCAGCGTGTCGAGCAGGCCCTGGCAGAGTTCGATCACAGCGCCCTCGACAAGGTCGTACTGGCTAGGCAGACCGAGCTTCGCTTCGCAGCGCCGGTGGATCCCTGGGCGCTGCTCGAGCGCTGGCAGGCGTGTCTGCCGCAGAGCTATCAGTTCGGCTTTGTCTTTGCGCCCGGTGAGGCCTTTATCGGCTGTTCGCCCGAACAGCTGTTTCGTCGTATCGACCGCATGATCTATACCGAAGCACTGGCGGGAAGCTGTGCGCGGGGGCTGACGCCGCGCGAGGACCATGCCCGGGCCGAATCCCTGCTGGGCGATGCCAAGAACCGCTGGGAAAACCGGCTGGTGCTCGACTCGATTCAGCAGCAGCTGGCCTCGTCGGTCGAGTACCTCGACCTCGAAGGGCGCCTCGAGGTACTGAAACTTGCACGTATTCAGCACCTGCGTCATCGCCTGCGCGGCCTGTTGCGCCCGGGGGTTGATGATCCCCGATTGTTGCAGCAACTGCACCCGACCCCCGCAGTGGGGGGGTACCCGCGGGATGCAGCGCAGGCCTGGATCGCCGCGGCCGAGCAGGAGAAGCGCGGTTGGTACGCCGGGGTGGTCGCCGCGCTCGGTCAGCGCGAGTCGCAGGCGGTGGTGGCGATCCGTTCGGCCCGGGTGCAGGGCGAGCGGCTGACCCTGTACGCCGGTGCCGGTATCGTACCGGGTTCGGAGCCTTTGAATGAGTGGCTGGAACTCGATCATAAGATCGCGACAGTCATGAGTCTGTTTCAGCGAGCCTGTGCCTGAGGGCCGGGCCGGAGAGTTGCATGAGCCGGTTTTCCTTTCCTACCCGCTTTGCGCGTCTGCTTGACTGCTGGTCGGCGCTGCTGCTGCACGAACTGGTGCGTCAGGGGGTACGTGACTGCTGCATCGCCCCGGGTTCGCGCTCCACACCGCTGACGCTGGCTGCCCTGGCCGAGCCCGGGCTTGACTGTCACCGCCATTTCGACGAGCGCGGACTCGGCTTCTATGCCCTGGGGCTGGCCAAACAGAGTGCCCGTCCGGTGATCCTGATCACCACCTCGGGCAGCGCCGTGGCCAACCTTTATCCGGCGTTGATCGAAGCGGCCCAGACGGGTGTCGCGCTGATCGTGCTGGCGGCGGATCGACCGCCCGAGCTGATCGGCTGCGGGGCCAATCAGGCGATCGAGCAGGGCGGAATCTTTGCCGGCTACCCGGTCTGGCAGCGCCAGCTGCCGGTACCCACAGACGAAGTCCCTCCACAGGTGCTTCTGAGCTGGGTGGATGAAGCCGTGGTCGCCAGTCGCGCGGGCCCGGTGCTGTTCAACTGTCCCTTCCGTGAGCCGTTCTATCCCGAAGGGGACGAGCAGGATTTTTCCGGCTGGCTGGCTCCGGTCAGCACCTGGCGCGAGGGGGAGCGCCCCTGGTCGCGGCAGGTTGCTCCGCTGTCTGCCGCACCTTTGCAAGTCGCGGACTTCTTTCAGTCGCCGGGTCTGATCGTGGTCGGTGCGCTGCAGAGCGCAGCCGATGCCGAGGCGGTACTGGAACTCGGGCGTCAGAGCGGCTGGCCGATTCTGGCCGATCCGCAGTCCGGACTCGGTGCCCGTCATGAGCCGCTGGTGCTGACCGGGCTCGATCTGCTGCTGCAACAGGATCAGTTTGTCCAGGCACTGGCCGAGGTCCGGCATCTGCTGCAGATCGGCAGTCGACTGGTAGCCAAACGGTTGCAGCAGTGGCTGGCGCAGCATGACTGGCAGCAGCGCGGTCTGCTGACGGCGCAGTCGGGACTGCAGGTTCCGGATATGCCGGCGCAGCTGCACTGGTGTGGCGAGGTGGCGGCGACGCTGGCCGGCTGGTCGGTCGCATCCAGTGGCCCCGGCCCGGCACTGTCGCATTGGCTCGGTTGGCAGCAACGCCTTTTGAGCGCACCTGAAATTAGCGAGTCGTTCAATGAGCTGGCCGTGGTGCGGGCGATCAGTCAGCAGAGCTGTGGGGCACTGATGCTCGGCAACAGTCTGCCGATCCGGCTGTATGAACAGCTCGCTGATGGTGCCTTGTGCTGGCAGCCCCGTTATGCCAATCGTGGCGCTTCGGGTATCGATGGTCTGCTGGCGACGTCTGCAGGTATTGCCTGTTCAGGTAAGGATGCGCTTACTCTTCTGGTCGGGGATCTGGCCTTTCTGCACGATCTGAACAGTCTGGCGCTCTGTCGGGCCAGCACCGTGCCGCTGGTGGTCGTGCTCCTGAACAACGATGGCGGCGCGATCTTCAATCTGTTGCCGGTGCCGCAGGATGAAGAGGTGCAGGCGTATTACCGCTGCAGCCATGGCCTGACGATGGCCGCGGCCGCCGAGCTGTTTGGGCTTGAGTATGCCCGTCCGGAAAGCCTGCTGGATTTTCGCGCTCACTATGATGCGGCGCTGACCCGCCCGGGCTGCAGTCTGATCGAAGTGGTGACCCCGGCTGGTGAGGCGACGGCCCTGCTGCAGCAACTGGGCGCAAAGGCTGCCCGGGAGGCGCCCTGAATGGAACTGTCCTGGTCGCTTGAGGGGAATCCGGCGCATCCGCCGCTGCTGCTGCTGCATGGCTTTCTCGGCAGTCAGGCCGAATGGCGGCCATGGCTGCCACGCCTCTGTGCGCACTGGTATTGCCTGCGGGTTGACCTGCCGGGGCACGGGGGCAGTCAGACGTTAACAATCGATCCTGATACTGGCTTCGAGTCCCTCTGTGACGCGCTGCATGCTCGGATGATGGCCTGCTCCCGCAGGCCCTGGGCGGTATGGGGGTACTCACTGGGGGGGCGTGTCGCGCTGAGTCTGGCACTCTCCGAGCGGGTGCCCATCCGCTGGCTGCTGCTCGAGTCGATGCACCCGGGGCTGGCACGGGCCGCCGATCGGGCCGCGCGCTGTAGTGCCGATGAGGTCTGGGCAGGTCGCCTGGAGCAGGAGCCGCTAGCGCGGGTGCTCGAGGACTGGTACCGGCAGCCGGTGTTTGCCGATCTCGCCCCCGCGGCGCGGGACCGTCTGATCGAAGAGCGATGTGACAACGATCCGCAGGCGCTGGCGGCGATGCTGCGTGCCACCAGTCTCGGCCGTCAGCCCGACGGGCGGGCGGCACTGCTGCGCGCAGCGTTTCCCTGGCGGTACTTGGCCGGGGCAAAGGATGCTAAATTTGCAGCCATTGCCCGCCACTGGCCCCGAGCGCGGGCTGCGCTGGTGCCCGAGGCGGGCCATAACATTCACCGGGAACGACCCGAAGCACTCTGGTCGGCCCTACAAGCCTTTTTATCCCACGCCGGTCTGGTTAAGGAGATGCAATGAGTGCGCTGTCCGATCAGCTGCCCCAGTGGCAGGACTGTTCCGAACCCTTTGAGGATATTCTCTACCACAAGTCGGCCGAGGGGATCGCCAAGATCACCATCAACCGGCCCGAGGTGCGCAACGCCTTTCGTCCCCAGACCGTGACCGAGATGAGTCGTGCGCTGGAGGATGCCCGTTACGACGAATCTGTGGGTGTGGTGATCCTCACCGGGGCGGGTGATCTGGCGTTCTGCTCCGGCGGTGATCAGAAGATTCGTGGCGATGCGGGCTACAAGGATGGCAAGGGCACCATGCACCTCAATGTCCTTGATCTGCAGCGTCAGATCCGCACCTGCCCCAAGCCCGTGGTGGCGATGGTGGCCGGTTACGCGATCGGTGGTGGCCATGTGCTGCATCTGGTCTGTGATCTGACCATCGCTGCCGACAATGCGCGCTTCGGTCAGACCGGTCCGAAGGTCGGTTCCTTTGACGGCGGTTTCGGTGCCAGCTATCTGGCACGCATCGTAGGGCAGAAAAAGGCGCGTGAAATCTGGTTCCTGTGTCGCCAGTACGACGCCCAGCAGGCGCTGGATATGGGGCTGATCAACACCATCGTGCCGCTGGCGGAGCTTGAGCTCGAAACCGTGCGCTGGTGCCGCGAGATGCTGCAGCATTCGCCGCTGGCGCTGCGTTGTCTGAAGGCAGCCCTAAATGCCGACTGCGACGGCCAGACCGGACTGCAGGAGCTGGCCGGTAACGCCACGCTGCTCTACTACATGTCCGAAGAAGCGCAGGAAGGACGGGATGCCTTTGTCGAGAAGCGCCGCCCGGACTTCAGCAAGTTTACCCGGACCCCCTGATGCGCGAGGCCTGGCTGCGTGCATTCCGGTTGCCGCTGAGGGTGCCCTTTGCGCTGGCCGGGCAGCGTATCAGTGCGCGGTGCGGCCTGATCCTGCATCTGCGCGAAGCAGGATGCGATGGCCTGGGTGAGGCGGCGCCTCTGCCCGGGCTGAGCGCCGAATCCTTCGATGAAGCCGCAGCAGTGCTGGCAGCAGCAGCCCGAGCCTGGTGTGAGGGCGCCACGGTATCCGTACCTGAGCCGGCGTCAGCCGCCTGGGCCTGGTCAGCGGCACAGCACGAGTTGCAGGCGGGGCCGCTGGAACCGCATGCACCTTCACACACGGCGGTGCTTCTGGGGGCACCGCTGGCGACACTCGAAGCCGAGATCGATCAGGCGCGCCGGACTGCTCCGGCGGCGCTGCTGGCGAAGGTCAAGGTGGGGCGCGGAGCGCTGGCCGAGGATATCGAGCGCCTGCGCTTAATAGCCCGCTGCTGGCCGGCTCTGCGCCTGCGTCTGGACGGTAACCGCAGCTGGACGCTGGCCGATGTCTTGGCGCTCAAGCACGCCTTGCCCGATCTTCCCGTTGCCTATCTGGAGGAGCCGCTAGAGGATCCTGGCGAACTGGCGCAGATGTTCCACCAGTGTGGCTGGGCCTATGCGCTGGATGAAAGCCTGCACGCACCGGATTTTGTCCTCAAGGGCGAACCCGGGCTTGCGGCGCTGGTGCTCAAACCGACGCTGTACGGCGCGCTTGATCGCTGTCAGGCGCTGGTGCGGCAAGCGCGGGCGATGGGGATCGACACGGTATTGAGCAGCTGTTTTGAATCCCTTCTTGGGAACCGGCAGCTGCAGGCGCTCGCCGCGTGCTGGTCGCCTGGCGTGGTGCCGGGGCTCGATACCCTCAAGTACCTCGGTCATCCGGGCTGGCGTCGGCAGGCTCTCTGTGGGGGAATGGAGGACACGATGGCTCTGACCTGTTGCGGCTACTGGCAGGGGCCAAATGATGATTGAGTGGCCGCCGCTGCATCAATGCCCGCTGAGCTGGCAGGCCGCACGGCAGCCTGAAGCGCCGGCGCTGTACCTTGATGATCAGACCCTCAGCTATCGGGCGCTCGAGCACTGGGTGAGGGCGGTGGCGCGCCAGCTTGAGGGCTTTGCGCCGGGTAGCCGGATCGGAGCCGTCGCCGAGAGTTCGCCCCTGCTGATTGCCCTGATGATCGCCTGCCGGCGGCAGGGACTTGAGCTCCTGGTGGTGAGCTATCGGTTGACGCTGGAGCAGCAGCGTGCGGTGCTGCAGGCGGTCGGCGCGGTGGGCCTGTATCTCGGGCGCGAGCAGCCGCGTACGCTGTCCGTGCAGCTGGATGTTATGGCGATCGATCTGTCTGAGGCCCCTTTAGCGGAAGTTGAGGCGCGGCCGGAGCAAACGGCGGTACTCGACCCCGAGCAGCCGATGACGCTGCTGCAGACTTCGGGCAGCAGCGGGCAGGCCAAAATCGTGGTGCATGCCTGGCGGGCCCATTACTGGAGCGCGCGTGGCAGTGCGGCGCAGATTCCGCTCTCCGTCGGGGACCGCTGGCTGCTCAGTCTGCCGCTGTTTCATGTCGGCGGTCAGGCCATTGTCTGGCGCTGTCTGCTGGCCGGGGCCGCACTGGTTTTGAGCGCACAGCCACTGGCCATACTGCTGCGCGCGCGCCGGCTCAGCCATCTGTCACTGGTCAATACCCAGCTGTACCGTCTGGTCTGTGAGGGCGTGGATTTTGCCGCCAGTGGTCTTCGGGTGCTGCTGCTGGGCGGGGCGGCGGTTTCGCCGTCGCTGTTGCAGGCACTGGCCCATACCGACGTGCGGGTGCTGGCCAGCTATGGTCTGACCGAGCTGGCCTCGCAGGTCTGTACGGGACCGGCAGAGCTGATCGACGGCCAGTTGGGCGTCGGCACGGTACTGCCGGGCCGGGAACTCAAACTCGATGCCCGAGGTCAGATTCTGCTGCGTGGGCAGACGCTGATGCTGGGTTATCTCGGGGCCGATGGGCTGGATCCGGCCCTCGATGCGGCGGGCTGGTTTGCCAGCCGAGATCTCGGCCGCTGGGCCCGGGGACAGCTGCTGATTTGTGGTCGAGTCGACAATTTACTCATTTCCGGTGGGGAAAATATTCAGCCCGAGGAGATCGAGCAACAGCTGATGATGCACCCGGAAGTGCTGCAGGCTGCCGTAGTGGCGGTACCCGATCGCGAATATGGGCACCGGCCAGTGGCATTTTTGCGGATGCGTAATGGCCCGGCAAATGCTATAAAGTGGTCCCTTTGGCTTGCCGATCGGCTGGCCCGCTTTAAAATACCCGATTATTTCTGGGATTGGCCCGTAGAGGCCGACCCGGGTTTGAAAGTAGATCGGCGCCGGTTGGCACAGCTGGCGCTGCAGTACCGAGACAGCGACGGGGCTGCGATGCCCGACTCCCGGTCTTGAACATTCACCACAGGCGCCGTGATCAACCTTTTATCCGGATAGGTTTCATCCCGCACGGCCCTACTGATGGTTGCTCCCCCTCGGGGCATAGTACAAATAATATGGATCAATCTGTGACTGCTGTTCGTTCCTTTGTTGCGGTGGTGCTTCCCTTGGAGCTGGCCGCAACCTTGAACAAGAAAGCGCGTCATCACGTGAGCGAGGAGCTCAGTGATCAGATGCGTTGGGTGGGCCCGCAACACTACCACGTCACCCTGTCCTTTCTGGGGAATCAGGAACCGGCGCAACTGGCGCGCCTGGCGAGCCTGCTGCAGGAAAAACTGCACAACTGGAATGACTTTCACTGCATGACCGGCTCCGGTCAGCTGTTTCCGAATAACCGCCGACCGCGTCTGCTGGCGCTGGAAGTGCATTCCGGCGGTCAACTGCCGGAACTGCGCGAGCTGGTCAATCAGGCGCTGGTCGAGCTGGGTCTCGAGGCCGAGCAGGCACCGGTGTACCGTCCGCACATTACCCTGGCCAGAATGCAGCAGGGGCATCGTCTGGCCGGCCGTCCGGCCTGGGCACTGCCCGGTTTCAAGCTGACCGTCGGCGATATCTGCGTGATGCAAAGCACCCTGAGCGAGAGTGGTCCCAAGTATTCGGTACTGCACCGGATTCCGCTGGGGCGTGCACTGGCCGCCAGTGCCTGAGTGTTAACCGGCTGCGGGAGAACAACGGATGGAACTGGTGTGTCCTGCCGGCAATTACCCGGCACTGAAGGCGGCGGTAGATAACGGAGCCGATGCGGTTTATTTCGGCTTTCGCGATGATACCAATGCGCACCACTTTGCCGGTCTGAACTTCAATCTGCAGCGGGCGGAAAAGGCGATCGAGTACGCCCACCAGCGCGGTGTGAAGGTGCTTTGTGCCATCAACACCTATCCACGTCCGGCCGGCTGGTCGCGCTGGCAGAAGGCCGCCGACATGGCGGCCGAGATCGGTGTCGATGCGATCATCGCCGCGGATATGGGGCTGCTCGACTACATCAGCAGCCGTTATCCGCAGCAGAAACTGCACCTGTCGGTGCAGGGTTCGGCGACCAGCCTGGCCAGCCTGTCCTTCTATCAGCGCAACTTCAATATCCGCCGTGCCGTGCTGCCACGGGTACTGAGCCTCAAGCAGGTGCAGCAGCTGGCCAGGGTTTCTCCGGTCGAGCTGGAGGTGTTCGCCTTTGGCAGTCTGTGCATCATGGCCGAGGGGCGCTGTTACCTGTCTTCCTATGTCACCGGTGAATCACCCAACACCTGTGGCGCCTGCTCCCCGGCGCGTGCCGTGCGCTGGCAGGAAACTGCCGATGGACTCGAGTCACGCCTCAACGAGGTGCTGATCGACCGCTACCGCACCGGCGAAAATGCCGGTTATCCGACGCTGTGCAAGGGGCGCTTTGTCACCAACGGCCAGCTGCATCATGCACTGGAAGAGCCGACCAGCCTCAATACCCTGAATATCCTGCCCGATCTGGTGGCAGCCGGTATTCAGGCGGTGAAAATCGAAGGGCGCCAGCGCAGCCCCGCCTATGTGGCCGAGGTCACCCGTGTCTGGCGCGAGGCGCTCGACAGCTATGCGCGCGCACCGGCCGAGTTTGCGCCGCGTTCGGAATGGAACCGGGTGCTGGCCGGGCTGTCCGAAGGCAGTCAGACCACGCTGGGTGCCTACAGCCGTCCCTGGCAGTAGCCTGTCTGCGTTCTGCTGAGGCGCTCTCGCGTCTCATCAGCTTTGCGTGACGTTCATGGGGGGCGAAAACCCCTGTCCCTGGAGAATCAGAGGAGTGGCGATGCAACTTTGTGTAGGCCCCGTGCTCTATTTCTGGAGTGCCGAAAGACTGCGGCAGTTTTATTCAGAGCTGGCCGAGCTACCGGTAGACCGGGTGTATCTGGGCGAGACGGTCTGCGCCAAGCGCCGCTCTCTCAAGCTCGCCGACTGGCTGGCGATCGGTCGCGACCTCGAGGCAGCCGGGAAGGAGGTGATCCTCAGTTCTCTGACCCTGATCGAGGCAGAATCGGAGCTCAAGCAGACCCGCAGCCTGTGCGAGAACGGTACGTTTCGTATCGAAGCCAACGATCTGGCCACGGTCGAGCTGCTGGCGCAGCAGGGGCTGCCCTTTGTGACCGGACCTGCGGTCAATATCTACAACGCCTGGACCCTGAAGAAGCTGATGGCACTGGGACTTGAGCGCTGGGTGCTGCCGGTGGAACTCGGTCGTGAGGATCTTGTGCAGATTCTCGAGCAGGCGCAGACGCTCGAACTCACCGGGCTTGAGACCGAAGTCTTTGCCTGGGGCTATCTGCCGCTGGCCTATTCGGCCCGCTGTTTTGCCGCGCGTGCGCATCAGCTGCCCAAGGATGACTGCCAGCTGGTCTGCGCGCAGTATCCCGACGGGCTGGCCAGTTTCAGCCAGGAGGGTGAGCGGGTCTTTACCCTGAACGGCATTCAGACTCAGTCCGGCAAGCTGTATAACCTGCAGAACGAACTGGGCGCCATGCAGCAGCTCGGTGTCGATGCCGTGCGTCTGTCGCCCGCCAGCAGCGGCTTCGCCGAGGTGGTGCAGCGCTTTGCAAAGGCGCTGGAAGGCGATGCCGAAGTACTGCCGCTGCTGGAAACCCAGTGCGACGGGTACTGGTATGCCAAACCGGGCATGCAGCGCCACTGATCGGCGAGAAGCGATAAAAAACCGGGCCAGTGCCCGGTTTTTTTATGCGTGATCAGACCCAGCGGGGCTTGAGCTGCTGCGGCAGATGGGCCCGCAACCGCGCGCTCTGCTGTGCCAGCCACTGGATGCGCTCGGGCAGCTGTTCCAGGTCCAGGCTGTCGAGCAGGTTCTTGATGCCAAGGCCGAGCTCGGTATCGCCTTCGATCGACAGGCGGCGCTGGAAGAACAGGGTGTCCGGATCCTCCTGACGGCGTGCGAGGATGATGAACTCCTTCAGGTTGCCGCTAAAGCGCACATCGGCCGCTTCATGCTGGCCAAGGAGCAGGCGCTCGCCGTCAAAGCTCAGCAGAATACTGAGGTCGAGATCGCGGATCTTGATTTCCAGCCAGCGTGCTTCGAGCAGATCAAACTCGCCCTCGCTGATCGGCCGGGCCAGCAGCTGATTAAGCAGCGGCTCGAGCAGGCGCACGCGTACCTTATGCGGTACCAGATGCAGCGGCCGCATCAGCAGCTGTAGATCGGGACGGGGTAGAGCAGGCAGTTTGGGGAGCGAAGGGCGCTTGAAAAACATGGTGACTCCAGAAAAAAGATCGCTCGCATTGTAGAGGCAGGTGGGCTGGCGGACCCATGACCTGCATCAGTCCCGGCCGGTGCCTGTGAGCGACTATAGTAGTGTTTTCAGGTGCGATGGAGGGCGCCGGGATGGAGGATATCGTGCATCTGTATACCTATGGGGACGTCAATGTCACCCCCGAGGAGCAGCGGCGGATCGCAGTCGAGGCGGCGATCGAGCTGATCCGAACCAATGCGACCAGCAGTACCAGTCTGGCGGCGGACATGAATCAGCTCGAGCATTTTACCGATCTGATTCAAAAGGCGCTGAAACCGAAAAAGAAAGGCGAGGTACGTTAGTACCCCGCCGCCGGTCAGCCCCCGCGTTGGCGGGGGCGTTGTTCAGGCCAGGGCCAGCTGGCGCGCACTCTGGTAGTCGGTCTTGCCGCTGCCGAGCTTGGGAATGGCGGCCACCTGGCGGATTTCGGCCGGCACCATCAGCGGATTTCCGGTTGCCTGCAGCAGCTGCTGGCGTAACCGGTCGGTGTCGACCTCGCCGCTGAGCAGCAGCACGATGCGCTCGCCCTTTTTCTCGTCCGGCAGGTTGATCGCCACCAGCTCCTGAGTGTCGTCCTCGAGCTGCTTGCGCGCGGCCTCCTCGATGGCGCCGAGGCTGATCATCTCCCCCCCGAGTTTGGCAAAGCGTGAGTAGCGATCGACGATGGTCAAAAAGCCCTGGGCGTCCAGACGTCCCTTGTCGCCGCTCTTGTACCAGCGCAGGCCGTCGCGCTCGACGATCACCGCATCGGTCTTTTCGGGACTGTTCAGGTAGCCCTGCATCAGCTGGGCACCACCGATCAGGACCAGACCGGCCTCACCGGTGGGCAGCTCCTCCAGACTGTCCGGGTCAACCACCTTGAAGCTGGTGCCCGGCAGCGGCATGCCGACGGTACCGGGCTTGCTGCCCTGCTGGGCCTGCCAGTAGTTGAGATCCAGATGATCGGGCACGTTGACGCTGGCCACCGGCGTGGTTTCGGTGGCACCGTAGCCCTCGTAGATCTCCTTGTTGAACTTGAGCTTGAAGGCGTCGCGCACTTCGGGGCTGAGTTTTTCGGCTCCGGCCACGACCACCCGCAGCGAGTCGAGCATCAGCGGATGGACCTTGCGATTTTTCGTGTACAGGCGCAGGAAGGTTGCCGTGGCACACATCAGGGTCACGCGGTACTGAGCGGTCAGCTTGGCCAGCTTCACCACATCGGTCGGGTCGGGGTGAGCAATCAGCGGCATCCCTTCGATCAGCGGCATGAACTGGGTCACGGTCAGGCCGAAGGCGTGGAACAGCGGCAGACT
>CAYWUD010000007.1:0-23199 GCA_964461355.1 uncultured Pseudomonadales bacterium
TATAGCGCGCCATCATGCCTCGCGCCTTCTTGGCGTAAAAGCTGATGATCTTGTACTGGCCGTTCTTGTAGTCCTTGAAGACCGGAGTAATGATCGGTGCCTCAAGATGGCGGGGGCGCACCGCCTTGAAGTATTCGTTGGAGGCGAGGTTGATTAGCGTCTGCTGCTGCTGTTCGGCCAGAGTGGCGTTGAGGTGCTCGGTAATCCGGTTATCCCAGTAGTGGTAGAGATCGGGGCCGGCGTCGTTGCTCAGGCGAATGCCCATCTCCAGCCGGTAAGGCTGCATCAGATCCAGCGGTCTGAGCACACCATAAAGCCCTGACAGCATGCGCAGGTGCTGCTGGGCAAAGGCGAGATCGTCATCGTTCAGGCTGGCGGCATCAAGGCCGGTATATACATCGCCCTGAAAGGCAAACAGTGCCTGTTTGGCGTTTTCCAGGGTAAAGGGCGTGCTCCAGCTGGCATAGCGCGCCACGTTGAGCTGAGCGAGCTTGTCGCTGATTTTCATCAGTGCGGCAATCTCGACCGGGGTCTGCTGACGCAGGCGTTCGATCAGCGGGGCACTGAAGGCGAGCAGCTCGGGCTGGGTGCAGGACTGCGTGGGCGCGGGCGTTTCGAAGTCGAGCGTCTTGGCCGGAGAGATCACCATCAACATAGCTGTCGTTACCTTCTGTACGGAATCTGGCCCCTGATCTTAACCAGATCGGGGGCCAGTACCTAATGCAATCGGCTGATCCAGGCCATAGGCCGTTTTAATGGTGGTCAACGGCTACATATGGGCCTCGGCAAAGGCGGCCAGCGGTGAGCGCGGCACGCCCTGCAGTTGCAACAGGCCGCCCCGGGGAAAGTTGCGAAAACTCTGGGTCAGATAGGTAAAGCCCGAGCTGATCGGCCCCAGGTAGGGCGTATCGATCTGCGCCAGGTTGCCCAGACACACCACCTTGGTGCCGGTGCCGGCACGGGTGATGATGGTCTTCATCTGGTGCGGGGTCAGGTTCTGGCATTCATCGATGATCATGAAGCTCTGCTGGAAACTGCGCCCGCGAATGTAGTTGAGGCTTTTGAACTGCAGCGGCACCCGGTCGAGGATGTAGTTGACGCTGCCGTGGGGCGACTCATCGTCGGCGTGCAGGGCTTCGAGGTTGTCGGTGATCGCGCCCAGCCAGGGTTCCATCTTTTCCGCTTCGCTGCCGGGCAGAAAGCCGATCTCCTCGTCCAGCCCGCGGGTGCTGCGGGTGGCGATAATCCGCCGGTAGCGCTTGCTGCCGAGACAGCCTTCGATGGCGGCGGCCAGAGCCAGAATGGTCTTGCCCGAGCCCGCAGCGCCCGAAAGGGTGACCAGATCGATCTCCGGATCGAGCAGCAGCTTCAGTGCCAGCGCCTGGTACAGATCGCGCGGCTGCAAGCCCCAGGCCTGCTGGCTCATCAGCGTTTCGCGGTTGAGATCGCGCAGGCGCAGGAGTCCGTCCGAGCAGGACAGTACCTGCCCGACAAAGCCCTGCTCATCAATCAGAAACTGGTTGCTGAACAGTCCCTGCCCCAGCTGGTGCTCTTCGATCAGATAATCGGTGCTGCCTTCGTGCTGCAGTGTCTGCACCCGACTCACGCGCTCCCACAGGCTGCCTGCGTAGTGCACGAAGCCTTTGGGCAGCAGCTTGATATCGCTGAGAATCTGGTCGCTCTGATAATCCTCCGATTCGATACCGCAGCCACGCGCCTTCAGGCGCATGTTGATGTCCTTGGTCACCAGTACCACACGGTCATTGGGGTGGCGCTGTTGCAGCTGGTAGATGGCGCTGAGAATACGGTTGTCGTTGTTGCGGCTGTGCAGGGCCACGGGCTGAGAGTCGTTGTTGGCGGCGCTGAGAATGCTGATCCAGCCCAGACGCTCCCGGTGGCTGCGCTGAATCGGGACGCCACGCTCGACCTCGTCCGGCTTGGCATTGCCGAGCAGGGCATCGATCTGCCGGATTACCTGGCGGCAGTCGGCGGCAATGGTCTGGCGGCCGTTTTTCAGGCCATCAAGCTCTTCCAGTACCGTCATCGGAATGACGACCTGGTGTTCATCGAAGTTGAGCAGGGCGTTGGGGTCGTGGATCAGCACGTTGCTGTCGAGTACGTAAAACGTGCGCTGGGCTTCGATCAGATCAAGACTCGGGACATGGGTCATCGGCATGCTCCTGTGCGTGGGCCTGTATCCAGCAATAGCAGGCCGAGATAACGGTTCGATGACAGGATCGGGAGCGTGATTCGGACATAAAAAAACGGCGCCCGCAGGCGCCGCATGGGACCGGATGCTTACTTGAGGAGCTCGGCCGGAGGGTATTCGCAGTGGATCTTGCTGCCGAGCAGCTGTTCGAGATCCGGGATCAGGAAGGCATCGTCCTCGGAGGCAAAGCTGATCGAGGTGCCGGTGGCGCCGGCACGGCCGGTACGGCCGATACGGTGCACGTAATCTTCCGGGTCTTCCGGCAGGGTGTAGTTGACCACGTGACTGATGCCGTCGATATGGATGCCGCGGCCGGCGACATCGGTTGCCACCAGAATCTGTACCTTGCCGCTCTTGAAGTCCTCAAGGGTGCGCACCCGTTTTTTCTGCGGCACCTCGCCCGAGAGCATATCCGCTTTCAGGCCGTCCTTGATCAGGCGTTCGCACAGGCGGCGGGTCTGGTCGCGGCGGTTGGCGAAGACAATTACCCGTTCGAGCTGCTCGCCCCGGACCAGATTGGTCAGCAGGCGGTACTTGTCTTCCTCGGTGACGATATAGATCTTCTGATCGACGGTGTCGGTAGCGACATGATCCGGTTCGATTTCGACGTTCACCGGTTTCCAGGTCCACTGCTCACCGAGACGGATTACCGAATCGGTGAAGGTGGCGGAAAACAGCAGGGTCTGGCGATCGCCCGGACGCGGGGTAGCGCGAATGATCCGGCGTACCTGCGGAATAAAGCCCATGTCCAGCATGCGATCGGCTTCGTCGATGACCATCACTTCGGTCAGGTCGAGGAAGAGTTCGCGTTTTTCGTAGTAATCGAGCAGACGCCCCGGGGTGGCTACCAGAATGTCGACAAAGTCGTTGTGCAGCTTTTTCAGCTGCTTGTCGTAATCCATGCCGCCGACCACGGCCACTACGTTCAGATCCAGGTACTTGGTCAGGGCCAGGGCATCCTGTTCGATCTGCAGGGCCAGTTCGCGGGTGGGTGCGATCACCACCGCGCGCGGTTCACCCAGATAACGCGGCTCCGGCGCTGGCACATCGATCAGCTGCTTGATGGTGGAAACCAGAAAGGCCGCCGTCTTGCCGGTACCGGTCTGCGCCTTGCCGATGGCATCGCGGCCGGCCAGGGTGCTGGACAGGACTTCCGCCTGGATCGGGGTGCAGTATTCAAAGCCCAGATCGGCAATCGCGTGCATCAGAGTGTCGGGCAGGCCGAAATCGTGAAAGCGTTTCTTGCCTTCGACCTCGGCGACCGGGAACTGATCGAGGGTCCAGTTGCCGTGCAGGGTCTTCTTGTCGTGTTGTGCGCGCTGACGATGGCGGGTCTTGCCCTTGCGTTCGTGCGGGTTGCCATGTTCCTTGGGCATTTTCGCAGCCTGGGCAGGGCGTGGACTGGACTTGGACGGGCGTGGCTTGTTGCCGGTTGCCTGGGCCCGGTTGCCCTCGGGGGTGGCTGGGGTGTTACCCCGAAGAAAACTGATCAGACCTTTCAATGGGTTACCTGCAGACATTGACCATTTCGAATTGATTTTGTAGATGATACCGTCACCGGCGACCGGTTAAAACCGGCGCCGTTCAGATGGTCGACAGATGTGCCTATGTCATCGCCAGACCGCCTGTATTTCATCTGCTCGAGGAATAGCGCTCAACATGCCCAAAAAGATTGCCATTGTCGAAGATGAACAGGCGATAGCAGATAACTATCGTGCGCTTTTGGAGCGTCAGGGCTTTCGGGTCGAGCACTATGGCGATCGGCCTGCAGCGCTGGCGGCCTTTGCCACCGAGTTGCCGGACTTGGCGATCATCGATGTCGGCCTTGGCAGTGAAATCGAAGGCGGTTTTGAGCTGTGCCGCGATCTCAGGGCCCGTTCGGCCAGTGTGCCGATCATCTTTCTGAGTGCGCGCGATTCGGAACTGGATATGGTGTCGGGGCTGCGATTGGGCGCCGATGACTACCTGACCAAGGACATCAGCCTGCAGCATATGCTGGCGCGCATTCTGGCGCTGTTTCGCCGGGTGGATGCCGTGCGTCGCAGCGCCGAGCCGCAGAGTCTTTTGCAGTGCGACGCGCTGACGCTCGATCTCGATCGCCTCAGTGCCGCCTGGCAGGAGCAGGTGCTGCCCCTGACCCTGACTGAATTCTGGCTGGTGCATGCGCTGGTGCGGCATCCGGGCCATGTGAAAAGCCGTCAGCAGCTGATGGATGCAGCCAGTGTGGTGCTCGACGACAATACCATCACCTCCCATATCAAGCGCATCCGGCGCAAGTTCCAGACCCTTGAGCCTGCGTTTGCCCATATCGAAACCGTGTATGGCATGGGGTATCGCTGGAACTCCAACCGCTGATGCGTCTGTTCTATCAGCTGGGGCTGGTCACGCTGCTCACCCTGCTGCTGCCCTGGAGCGGCTGTCAGCTGATGCGCGAAGTCGAACAGGCGCTGCGCCAGGAACAGCAGCAGGCGCTGCTTGAGCGTGCCCGGCTGTTGGCCCGCGTGCTGGCCGAGGCTCCTCCGGATGCGACGGCAGAAGGCGCGTTGGCGCCCTTGTATCTGGCACCGCATCCTGTGCCGGTGCAGCTTGACGGTTATGCCGATGAGTGGGCTGAGACCGCTGCGCAGGCTCTGGCCCCGGATCTTCAGGTGCAGCTGATCCAGGCGCCGGCACGAGGGCGTTTTCTGCTGCTTTCGGGGCCGGCCTCGGCCTGGCGGGATGATCAGGGGGTGCTGCTGGCTTTTGCGGATGCGGCCGGTACCCGGCAGCTGTACTGGCTGCCGCTGGCGCGGCCCGGCGTGCTCGGGCCAGAGCAGCGACAATGGCAGCAGGGACGTTGGCAGCGTACCCGGGCCCCTCTTGTGGGTGCCTGGCAGCATGAGCGTAGCCGCTGGACGCTGGAGCTGGCGCTGCCACCGGTTACGGCGCTGGCGCTGACCTGGGTGCAACCCGAACCCGGCGGTTATCGTTTTTTCGGTAGCTGGGGGCAGGGGCCGACGCCGTCGGCGCTGGCCAGTCAGCTGGCGGCGCAGCCGCTGCATCCGCTGCTGGGGCAGGATCAGCGTCTGAATGCGCGACTGGCCGAACTGGCGCCGACCCTTCGCGCCCGTGTGCTTGATGGTGCCGGCTTTGTACGCGCGCGCTCGGGAGTGCTACTGTATCCGCCGGTGGTGACCGACGAGCTGGGGCTTGGACTCTTTCGTGGCCTCTATGGCCTGGTGCTCGATCAGCGCTGGGGGCTCGAGGCCGCGCCCGGAGTGGAGCGAGGGCGCATCCTGGCCCCTTGGCTGCAACCGGGCAGTCAGGGCACCCGCTGGTACCAGGGCGATGATGACCCCCTGACCGTGGCGGCCTGGGTGCCGCTTGGCGCGGGTACGCTGCTGCTCGAGCAGAGCAGTGAACCGGTCCTCAGTCTGAACAGCCGGATGTGGCTGCGTCTGATTCAGCTGTTCGGCCTGAGTTCGCTGCTGGTGCTTCTGGGCCTCTGGGGCTATGCCTTCTGGCTTTCCTGGCGGGTCCGCCGGCTGCACCGGGAGCTGTGCCGCTATCGGCCCGATCGCAGCGAAGCGGTAACGGCGTTACCTAGGCCGAGCTGCATGCCCGATGAGCTTGGAGATCTGTCCCGGGCGCTCTATACGTTGCAGCAGCAGGTCCAGGAGTACACGCGTTATCTGGAAACCCTGGCGGGCAAGCTCGCCCATGAACTGAGAACCCCGCTGGCGGTGGTGCAGTCATCACTGGATAACCTTGAATGCGAGCCGTTGGCTGAAAGCGGGCGCACCTATCTTGATCGGGCGCGTCAGGGCGGGCAGCGTCTGGGGGCACTGGTCGATGCCATGAGTGCGGCGCGGCGGCTGGAACAGGCGATCGCTCAGGCCGAACCGGAGTGGTTTGCCCTCGACCAGTTGCTGAAATCGATGTCCGACGTGTATGCCGGGTTGTATCCGCGCGTGCATTTTGAGGCGGTGCTGGGGCCGGGCGATTATCGCTGTTACGGCGATCCGGCGCTCTTGGTGCAGCTTCTGGACAAGCTGGTCAGCAATGCCGTTGATTTCACCCCGGACGCGGGACAGATCACCCTGAGTCTGAGCACGCATGAGCGCCGCTGGTGCCTTGCGGTCGATAATGAGGGGCCGCTGCTGCCCGAAGCGATGTGTACGCAGATCTTTCAATCACTGGTGTCGCTGCGCCCGGACAACAGCCGCGGGCATCTGGGGCTGGGGCTGTATCTGGTGCGTCTGATCTGCAGCGCCTTTGGTGGCACGGTGGACGCGCAAAATCGTGCTGACGGGCGTGGTGTGCAGATCAATTGCTGGCTGCCGGTCGGTGGCCTGAAGGAGGAACGATCCGATGAAACTGTTACTGGCCGCTGATCTTCATGGCAGCCTGTCGGCCACCGAGCGCTTGCTGGAGCAGGGCGAACGGCTGCAGGTTGACCAGTGGCTGCTGCTGGGGGATCTGCTCAATCATGGTCCGCGCAATCCGATCCCGGCCGCCTATGCCCCGGCCGCCGTGGCTGCCTGCCTGAATCCCTATGCGGCGCAGATCATGGCCGTGCAGGGGAACTGCGACAGCGAGGTGGATCAGATGCTGCTCGACTTTCCGTTGCTTGGCCGCTACAGCCAGGTACTCGGTCGGTTCGGCAGCAAGCTGCGGCGCCTGTTTTTAACCCATGGTCACCATTACGGTCCGGATAATCTGCCACCGCTGGCCGAGGGCGATCTGCTGGCCAGCGGTCATACGCATATCCCGGGCATCGCGCAGCGCTGCGGACATTGGCTGCTGAACCCGGGGTCGGTGACTCTGCCCAAGGGAGGTTCCGTGGCCAGCTTCGCTCTGATCGACGAGGCTGCGCTGTCCCTGTTTGCCCTTGAGGATGGCCGTCTGTTGCAGCGGCAGGACTGGGACTGAGCTGCGATCAGCGGTTCCAGGGCATCCGGGCCAGCAGCAGAGCCATGCCGCACCAGTCGCTGATCCCGGCAAAGACCAGACCGGCCCCGACAAAGGCGCTGAGGGCCAGGCCGGCCGGATGGATCAGTGTACCGATCAGAACGCCGGTCAGTACCAGAGAGCCCGCAGCGATACGCACCTGGCGTTCCAGGGAAATGACCCCCTTGCCCTGTTCGAGGACGATGCCTTCAGCCTTGCAGGCATCCAACCCCCCTTCGACCAGAACACAGCGGCGCTCGTGCTCGGCGAGGGCGAGGCGCTCCAGTGCCTGTTCGGCGCGCCGGCCGCTGGCACAGAGCAGGTAGACCGGCCCCTCTGTGCCGGCGGTTGCTGTGCTCAGGCTGTGCGCGTCGATCCGATCGAGCGCCAGGTGTCTGCTGCCCGCGAGCTTCAGGGCGCGAAACTCCGCCGCCGTGCGCACATCGATGCAGCACAGATCGGGGGTGTGCTCAAGGCGTGCCGCAAACTCGGCGGCACTGATGCGTTGGGTATCCATGCCGATTCCTCTAAATTAGATATGCCTAATATAATTGGCGGGTGCGTATCAGGCCAGCGCTTTTTGCGCAGGCGTCCTGTTGCGGTGTGTCAGAAAACGTAGGCGCGCTGGCGGTTACGTATCCCCGGCAGCAGGTGTGCCAGTTCATTCCAGAGGCGTTTGTAGGCGAGGGCCGCCGGACTGCTGGGTTGGCTCTGGGCCAGTACCTGACGTTCCTGAAAACTGCGTTCGATATCCGCCGAGCAGGGAATGGCGGTGCGCAGAAGCCCCTCCAGTGCCGCCGGGGGCTCACGCAGCAGCTGCATATGCAGGCTGCGCCGGCGATCGAGCATGGTGAAAAAGGGCAGAATCTTCAGGTGGCGATAGCGCGGTCGATCGAGGGTTTCCTTGAGCTGCCCGAAGGCACGGATCGAAAGCGGCGCCGGTTGCAGGGGTACCAGCAGTACGTCCATCGCCATAAAGGCGTTTTCCATCGTCAGCGACAGGGTCGGTGGGCAGTCGAACAGCAGCAGCGCGTGCTCTTCGCCCAGCGGTTTGGTCAGTTCGCGCAGCTGGCGGCGCTGCTGGCGTCTGGACAGTTCATCACGGGCTAGCAGCAGGTCGCCATGGCGTTGGCGCAGATCAGCCGGCATCAGGTTCAGTTTCGGATGTGCGCTCGGGCGCAGCAGGTTGGCCGCCGTACACTGACCCTCGAGCAGCTCGGCCATCGACGGGCCGCTGTCGTCGATACCGAGCAACCAGCTGGCGGCGCCCTGGGGGTCGAGATCCCAGAGCAGGGTTCGATTGCCCGCCTTGGCGGCCAGCCAGGCAAGATTCAGTGCACTGGTGGTTTTTCCGACACCGCCCTTGAAGTGATAAACGCCGACACGATACATATCCGGATCCCTTTAGATACGACAGGTTCTGGATGCTAGCACGTTGCTTGATGGATGGCAGGCGGAACGCAAAACGCCCCGCGGAGCGGGGCGTTGAGGCAACCGGGAATGGCTTAGAGGCCCGGTACGATCTTCTTGTTGAAGGATTTTTCGCAGTAGCGGCACTTGAGGTGCACTTCCTGCTCCTTCTGGCGCACGAAGAAGAAGCTTTCCACCGGCTCATTGTGGGAGATGCAGTTGCTGTTCGGGCACTCCAGCACGCCTTCGATCTCGCGCGGCAGAGAGAGGTTGAACTTGCGGCCGATCTGGTAATCCTCGATCACGTTGATGGTCGCGTTCGGTGCGTAGAGGGCCAGTTCGTTCGCTTCGGCGTTGTTGAACAGGCGATCTTCGATCTTGATGATGTCCTTGTACCCCAGCGCCGCACTGGGCAGGTTGAAGCCCACGGTGATGCGGTGGTTGCTGGAAGCCAGTTGCAGACGGTGGAGGATCTTGATCCCCTGGCCGGCCGGAATATGGTCGATCACGGTACCGGTCTTGATCGCTTCGACCTGCAGTTTGTTCGGCATGGTGATCTCCTTAAATTTCTTCGTTCAGAACCAGAGCCAGCAGGGCTTCACGGGCGTAGACGCCGTTCTTGGCCTGCTCGAAGTAGTACGCGTGCGGGGTCTTGTCGACGTCGACGCTGATTTCGTCCACACGCGGCAGCGGGTGCATGATCTTCATGTTCGCTTTGGCTGTGCTGAGGCTGTCGGCGGTCAGAATGTACTTGGACGCAATGTGTTTGAACTCGGTTTCGTCAAAGCGTTCCTTCTGTACCCGGGTCATGTAGATGATGTCCGCCTCGGGCATCACTTCCTCGATGCTGCCGGCCTGACGCCAGGTAACGCCCTTTTCACTCAGTTCGTCGAGGATGTAATCGGGCATCATCAGCGCATCGGGGGCGACAAAGGTAAATTCACAGTTGAACAGGCTCAGGGCCTGGGCCAGTGAATGGACCGTACGACCGTACTTGAGGTCACCGACAAAGACGATCTTCAGGTTGTCGAGGCGGCCCTGACATTCGTGGATGGTGAACAGATCCAGCAGGGTCTGCGTCGGGTGCTGGTTGGAACCGTCACCGCCGTTGATCACCGGGCAGCTGGAAAACTCGGAAGCCAGACGTGCTGCGCCTTCCTGCGGATGGCGCATGACAAAGGCGTCGGTGTAGGAGCTGATCACGCGGACGGAGTCGGCCAGGGTTTCGCCCTTCTTGGCCAGAGAGGTGTTGCCGCCGTCGGGGAAGCCGATGACCGAGCCGCTGAGGCGCTGGACTGCGGTTTCAAAGGAGAGACGGGTACGGGTAGAGGCCTCGAAGAAGCAGCTGGCCACCACCTTGCCCTGCAGCAGGGGACGCGGGGCCTTTTTCAGCTCGGCCGCGGTGGAGATGATCAGTTCCATCTCACTGCGGCTCAGATCCGAGATGGAGATAATATCCTTGCGGTAAAGTGGATTCGCCATCTTGTTACTCACCTTTGTTTCATCTGATGCGTTCAAAAAAAAGCCCCTGATCAAAAGGGGCTTTTTATAGCAATAGGTCAACACAGCGATGTGCGCCCGGCTGGGTGCCAATTACCTTGAAGATCATGCCTTGAAGGTGGTGCATCGTGCGTTGCCTGAAATCGGTTATCGGAGCGGGCTGCGCTGGCAGCCACGCAAATTGCGGCGGATTATACGCGGCTCGAAGGGACCGTCAACTGCCGATCACCGCAGCCCGGTAGGGAAAGCGCGCAGGCCATCAGGCGCGGCTTTAGGACGGCAGATCAGGGCCCTGAGCCTCGTGCGCTCCGTTATTTTTTCATCCATGTGCCATCCGGGGTCTCTACCATCAGCCCGCGCTCGGTACGGCTGATATTGCGCTGGCCGGCCCGCTGAGCCACTTGCTCGAGTGTCAGGCCGTGTTTGACAGCCAGGTCGCGGTAGAGCTCTTGTCGTTCGCGATTGACCGACTGCACCAGCAGTCTGACCTCGGAGGTGTTGTGCACCGATCCGAGATAACCGTCGAACTGCTCACCGACCCAGCCGTTCTGTTTGGCTTCACCGAGTTCCAGGGCAAAGCTGTTGGTACTGAGCAGCAGGCCGAGCAGCAGGGCGAGGGCGGGCAGGGGATTGTAGGGTCGGAAAAAAGGGCGGCGCGTCATCATGAATTCCTGCAGGTTTTAGAACAGACCACTTTCCTGGCTGAGAGCCTGATCGAGCTCGCGATCGAGCTTGACCCGGATTTCGTGTTCGATCTTGACGTTCATGTTGATGGTGATCGGTTTGTCCGGCACCGCGACTTCGACCCTGGGGGTGCAGGCGCTGGTCAGCAGGCAGACGGCGATCAGTCCGAGTGGGCGCTTCATGGGGGGCTCCCGGCGTCAGGAGAGGGATTAAAGTGTCGATCCAGACCTGAGTGTATCTCATCGGCCAGCTGCAGGCTTCTCAGAAGCTGGATCAGATTTTCCTGATGGTGGTAATTGAAGTGGATGGCCCGTCCTGCAAACAGGGCCGGGTTACTGCCCTTGAGCTGAGCTTCAAGATCAAGCTGCCCCGCGTGGGTCAGACTTGCACGGGCGCGGAGGTCGTCAAAGTTGAGATGCTCCATCAGATCGAAGGCCAGGGCGAGACTTGGCTGCTGCTCCTTGAGGGTGCTGATCGCCGGCGTCGGCGCAAGCCGGATGACGCCGCCCGGGGGCAGTGCCCAGAGCGCTCCGTCTGAAAGTGCGGCGCCCTCGGGGCCCAAAGTCAGCGGCAGGCGTCCGGAAATACGGCCCTGCACGAACAGCCCCGGCTGATCATACAGGGCCGCGATCCGGGCAAAGTCGAGCGCCTCGAGTGTCACGATGCTGGTGTGTGCCTGGCGGGGATCGAGGGTCAGGCGCGGGCTTCTTAGCGTGCCGCCAAGGAGTTGCAGCTGCAGGTCTTCAAGGGTCAGTGCGGGGGCTGTGAACGGGCCATCGAGGTGCACGCGGCTGTATAGATTCTGCAGTGGCAGGCCTGTGTCGAGGGCCGCCAGAGCAATCTGGCCCTGACCGCTGCGCCAGCGCTGGTGATCGAAGGGCAGCCTGAGTCTGGCGTCGAGCTGCTCGAGTCGGTAGGGCTCAAGCCGGGCGCTGAGCTTTTCCAGTATCAGTTCAAGCTCACCCTTCAGGTGTGGGCGGGTGTCGAGCCTCAGGCGTGTGCTCAGCCGGCCCTGCTCGATGGCCAGTGCCTCAGGCCAAAGGCCCATCGGTGCAAGCAGCGGCTGCAGCCGCAGGATGGCCAGGCGTTCACTGGCGAGTGTCAGGCGCCCCGATCGTGGCTCCAGCAAGCCCTGCAGCGGTATTGGCGGGGCATCGGGGGCGAGCAGCTGCAGGGCCAGCGGAACGGGCTTTTCGGGCATCAGTGCGTGGGTCAGCAGCTGCAGGCGAACATCGGGCAGGCGTTGCCCGGCGTGACGGAGGCCCTCGGCATTGAGGTGTACTCTGGCCGTTGTGGCCTGTGCGCCGTTCAGTGGCAGGGCCGCATCGTCCAGCATCAGGCGGATCTGCTGGGCCCTGAGGTCAGAAAGGTGCAGTGATGACAGTGTCAGGGTGCTGCCCGGCAGCAGGGCGGGCGGCAGAGCGGAGTCGGCCGTCTGGCTGAGGAACAGCTCGCCCGCAAGGGTCGCTTCGTCCTGTCGGGCGCGGTAGTGGCTCTGAATCGGCAGGGTCAGCAGGTGCTCAGTGGGGCCGTATGCAAGACGTGGCGCCAGGTGAGCCTGCCACAGGGGGTGGTTGAGTCCAAGCGTGCCATGGGCCTCAAGACCTCCCGGTACGAAATCTATCTGGCCGCTGAATTCAAGCTGCTCGGGCCAGAGTACCCGATCGGCGAACAAACGCTGCGCCAGTGCTGCGGGCAGAGGATATTCCGTCTGCGCGATCCTGAGCCGTGTGATCTTGAGCTGCTCCGGACTCAGGGTCAGTTCAGCGTCTCCGCGCAGCCAGTCTGTTGGTGCCGGTTGCCGGTGCTGGGAGCCAGCGGTGAAGCGGCAGCGGGTCTGCAGGCCTACGGAGTCGAAGGCGAGAACCCCTTCGCACTCGGCGGCCAGAGCCTGCGCATCGTTGACCGAGGCTTCGCTCAGGTGCTGGGGATTGAGTACCTGCAGCGGCACCGTCAGTGCGCTGTGCAGGGTCTGTGTGTCAGTGCGGTAGTGCCAGCGCAGGGTCGCTGCATCGTCATCGCCGGGCGTGAACGCCATCTGCCCCGACCATTCCTCAGTGCCGAGTGCAAGCTTCAGTGCCAGCTGACCCAAGCTGTGCTCGGCAGAACGCACTGACAGTGCCGTCTGTTCGATCTCGAGCGGGAGTGCAAAGCCTGGCGTCTGACGTGACGGTTGTTTCGCAATCGGAGCCGAGGGAGAGCCGGGGGCGGAGCGGTGCGGTGCTTTTTGTGCGGCGAGCATCAGGTCGCCGCCCCGACTCTCGAACCGAAGTTTCAGATCCGAGCCCAGGCTGACGGAGATGCTGGGCAGGCTGAGGGTCAGGCGATCATCCTGCTGCAGATGCAGGGCCAGCCCCAGTGTGGGGGGCGAAAGCTGCTGCCAGCGGACGTCACTCAGGCTGAGCTGGCGTCCGGGGCTGCTCAACAGCCCTGGCAGCAATCGACTGACAAGGCTTGGCAGTGCGGCCAGCAGTATCAGCGGCAGCAGCGTGATCATGGCCAGCGTGCACAGCGCAATCCGGCGGCTTTTACGATGCATACGGCGGAGCTCGGCCATAAGCGAATCTGGTGTCCCGTGTCGTTCAGCGGTCGCTGAGATACAGGTGCTGATAGCAGTAGTTGGTTGCTTCGATATAGCCTTCCACGCTGCCGCAATCGAAACGCCTGCCCTTGAATTTATAGGCCATGACAGAGCCCTGACGCGCCTGTTCCTGCAGGGCGTCGGTGATCTGGATTTCACCGTTCTTGCCCGGCGGCGTGTGGGCCAGAATGTCGAAGATATCGGGGGTGAGGATATAGCGGCCGATAATCGCGAGATTACTGGGGGCTTCAGCCGCGTTCGGCTTTTCGATCATCTGTTCGACACGAAACAGATCTTCGCGTACCTGAGCGCCCTGAATGACACCGTATTTATGCACCTCGGATAACGGCACCTCCTCGACGGCGACAATCGAGCAGCGGAACTGGCGATACAGCCTGACCATCTGATGCAGGACGCCATCGTGCGGATGCAGGCACAGATCATCGGCCAGTACCACGGCAAAGGGCTCGTCACCGATCAGCGGCTGACCGGTCAGAATGGCATGGCCAAGACCGAGCATGTCGCGCTGGCGTGTATAGGAGAAGGTGCACTGTTCGATCAGCCGACGAATATCGGCCAGTAGCGGCTCCTTGCTGGTACCTTCGATCTGATGTTCGAGTTCATAGTTCTTGTCGAAATGATCGTCCAGCGCACGCTTGCCGCGCCCGGTGACGATGCAGATCTGGTCAAGACCGGCTTCGAGCGCTTCTTCGACATCGTATTCGATCAACGGCTTGTTGACGATCGGCATCATCTCCTTGGGCATCGACTTGGTGGCGGGCAGAAAGCGGGTGCCGTAACCGGCGGCGGGGAACAGGCATTTCTTGATCATTGCGATCGCAACTCGGTAACCAGCAAAAGCGCCATGCTAGCACGCTGAGGGGTGCTTTTTATGACCGTTACGGTAAAAAGCAAAAAGGCGGCTATAGCCGCCTTTTTGTGTGCCGCGTGACCGATCAGGCCAGGTTGGCGGCAACGAAGTCCCAGTTTACCAGGGCCCAGAAGGCTTTCAGGTAATCCGGACGCACGTTGCGGTAATCGATGTAGTACGCGTGTTCCCAGATGTCGCAGGTCAGCAGCGGCTTGGCTGCGGTGGTGAGCGGGGTCGCTGCGTTGGAAGTGTTGACGATCGCCAGAGAGCCGTCAGCGTTTTTCACCAGCCAGGTCCAGCCGGAGCCGAAGTTGGCGACCGCCTGAGCGGTGAACTCTTCCTGGAAGGCGGCAAAGGAGCCAAAGCTCTGGTTGATGGCATCGGCCAGGGCGCCAGTCGGCTCACCGCCGCCGTTCGGGCTCAGGCAGTTCCAGTAGAAGCTGTGGTTCCAGATCTGCGCTGCGTTGTTGAACACGCCGCCTTCGGAGTTCTTGACGATGTACTCCAGATCCTTGTCAGCCAGGTCGGTGCCATCGATCAGACCGTTCAGCTTCACCACGTAGGTGTTGTGGTGCTTGCCGTAGTGGTAGTTCAGGGTTTCTTCGGAGATGTGCGGCTCCAGAGCGTTACGTTCGAAGGGCAGTGCCGGTAATTCGATGGCCATCAGGGCTCACTCCTGTAAAGTCGTTATGCGGTTACGTTCGTATACGTCATTTGTTATAGATTCGATAGTCGTCGAATCCTGACTTCTTGTGGGGAAAATACTAGCATCGGCCTGTAAGGGCCGCTAGAAGCAGGAGTGAAGGTTTTATTAATAGCTTCAATATATCCACTCAATAATGATCAATAGTTATCCTCTTTGAACAATTCAGGTATCGGATGCACGGGGCTGGAGCTTTGCCAGGCGTCGTTTTACCATCGCGTCCCCTGTTTTCCTGCTTCTGGAGTGCTTATGGCTCAACTGTTGTGTCCGCTGGATCACCTTTCCCTGGTACAGGATGGACGCACCCTGCGCTGCGCACAGGGGCATTGTTACGATCTTGCCAAGCAGGGCTATGTCAATCTGCTGCCGGTGCAGAACAAGCGTTCCCGTGATCCGGGCGACAGCAAGGAGATGGTACGTGCGCGCCATGAGTTTCTGCAGCAGGGCTGGTACGCGGGCCTGTGCCAGTGGATGGTGGACGAGCTCGCTGCCGCGCTGGCCGACGTGCCTGCTCCGGTGATCCTGGATGCCGGCTGTGGCGAAGGGTATTACACGCAGGCACTCTGTCAGCGTCTGCGCGCAGCCGGACAGGAACCGGAGTGTTATGGTCTGGATATCTCCAAGTGGGCGTTGATGGTGGCCGGTCGCCGCGATACGGCGATTCACTGGGTGGTCGGCTCCAATCGCAGCCTGCCGTTGCCCGATGCGTCGGTCGATCTGCTGCTCTGTGCGTTCGGCTTTTACAGCCTCGAGGAATTTGCCCGGGTACTGAGGCCCGGAGGGCGTCTGGCGTTGATCGATCCGGCCGAGAATCATCTGCTGGCCCTGCGTCAGCTGATCTATCCCGAAGTACGTCGCTCCGGCCCGCCGCCGCTCAAGTCGCGTGAGGCGAGCGGCTTCTGTGCCGAGGTGACGGAATCAGCCTATCAGGGGCAGACCGGAGCAATGACGCCTGAGGCCATTGCGCAGCTGCTCTGCATGACGCCGCATCTCTACCGGGCTCCGGCCGAGGGTGTGGCGCGTGCTCAGGCGGCGGCAACGCTCGATTGTGAGATCGATGTGCGCCTGCGCTGGCTGCAGCGACGACCGCTTTAGTGGTGGCCGAACGGTCCTTCTGAGCGTGTTCCCGGCAAAAGGAAACCATAAAAAAAGCCCGACCTAGGTCGGGCTTTTTTTCAGCGAAGAGAAGTGGGGGTCTTACTTCTCTTCAGCAGCGTTGTAGTACAGCGCTGCCTTCAGGCCGGCGTCGATGATCGCCTGGTAGCCGGTGCAACGGCACAGGTTACCGGCCAGCTCGGCACGCATCACCTCACGGGTCAGCTCTTCCGGGCGGTCCTTGAACTTTTCGACGATCTCGGTGGTCTTCAGCACCAGGCCGGGAGTACAGAAACCGCACTGAGCCGCGCCTTCTTCCACGTACGCCTTCTGAACCGGAGACATTTCGCCATCTTTGGACAGGCCTTCGATGGTGGTGATCTCCTTGCCATCAGCCCAGACCGCCAGAGCGATACAGGTGTCGACCGGGATGCCGTCCAGCAGCATGGTGCACGCACCACACTCACCAACGCTGCAACCTTCCTTTGCACCTACCAGACCGTGTTCACGGATCACTTCCAGCAGGGACTTGCGGATGTCGACTTCTTTCTCAACGTACTGGCCGTTGAGGGTGAATTTGATCAGTTTCAGTTCGTTCATGCTAATTCACCTCCCGCACGCTTGATTGCTTCGGCGGATACACGGCTGGCCAGAGTCTTGATGATGTGCTCACGGAAGTCCTTGGATGCACGCCAGGAGTTACGCGGCTTCAGGTCTTCCAGAACGGTGTCGGCCAGTTCGCGCAGCAGTTCCGGGCCAACCGGCTTGTCGATGGCGATCTTTTCCACGGTCGGTACACGGGTCGGAGTCGGCGCGGCTACGGTGTAGGCCAGACGCAGTTCCTTGACGATGTTGCCTTCGAGCTTGACGAACGCACCGCAACCGATGGTGGCGATATCCATGGAGTTACGCATGGCGTACTTCACGAAGTGAGCGCCGCCGCCTTCATAACCTTCCTTTTCGAAGATGAAGTGGGTTGCCAGTTCGCCTTCCTGCAGGTCTACGCGACCCGGGCCCTGATAGAAATCGGCCACTTTCAGAACACGCTCACCGTTCGGACCCTGCAGACGGATCTTCGCATCGTAGATCAGCAGCGGGCAGGCGCTGTCACCAGACGGCGCGCCGTTGCAGACGTTACCGCCCATGGTGGCGGAGTTACGTACCTGCGGACCACCGATGGAGCCAACACCCTGGATGATCGCCGGGATGCACTCCTTGACGACCGGGTGCTCCATGATGCGACCTACGGCCAGACCGGCACCGATTTCGATGGTGCCGTTCGGCTTCAGTTCGATCTGCTTCATTTCCTGCAGATCATGGATGTCGATCAGCTTGTCCAGGCCACCGTGGCCTTCGCGCAGCTTGATGATGACGTCGGTACCCCCGGACAGCACGACAGCGCCCGGGTTGTTGGTGAGCAGTTCCACCGCGTGGCTGATGGATTCCGCTTTGAAGTATTGTTTGATTCCAAACATCGCTAATTCCCCTTAGCCCTTAGACCAGACCAGCCTCACGGAAGTGACGGAACAGACACTTCGGTGACATCGGCAGTTCGTTGATCTTGACGCCAGTGGCGTGCCAGATCGCGTTACGCAGAGCCGGTGCCGGCGGCAGCAGCGGCGGCTCGCCGATGGACTTGTGGTTGTACGGTACAGTGGTTTCTTCGGTTTCAACGAAGGCCACTTGCAGGTCCGGGGTGTCCAGAGTGGTCGGAACCTTGTAGTCCAGCAGGGTGTTGTTGAGGATCTTGCCGGTTTCTTCGTTGACCAGCATTTCCTCAGCCATGGCACCTGCGATACCCATACCCATACCGCCATGCACCTGAGTGGTCGCCAGCAGCGGGTTCAGGATCTTGCCGGAGTCGTGTACGTTGAGGATGTTCAGGATCTTGACCTGACACAGCTCGATGTCCACTTCAACTTCCGCGAAGCAGCAACCGTACGCGTAGGCGTTGGTCATGGTCTTGGTGGAGGCTTCAGCGATCAGCTGACCACCGCGGTTCTTGTTGTAGAACGCGTCCATGGACAGGTCGTTCAGGCTGACCAGCACTTCACCGGAGTTGGCGTCGATAACGGCGCGCTTGGCGATGTTCAGGGAAGCAACCGGCTTCTCCAGAATCTCGGCAGCGTAGTTCAGAACCTTTTCGCGCAGTTCGGTAGCGGCCTTGAATACGGCGTTACTGACCACGTAGGACTGACGGGAACCGAAGGCGCCCGGGTCGTAGGCAGTGACGTCGGTATCCTGAGTGGAGACGACGTGGAACTGGTCGAAGTCGATACCGGTGGTTTCGGCCGCCATCTGGGCGAAGACGGTGTCGGAACCCTGACCGATTTCGGTTGCACCGACCTGCAGGATAACGCGACCGTCCTGCTGCAGGCTCAGACGGCAGCTGGCGATCTCAACACCGGCCGGGTAGGTACCGGAACCGTAGGAGAATACGGAAACACCGACACCGCGACGGATCGGGCCTTCCTGATCGGCGTACTGGGCGCGCTTTTCGTCCCAGTTGAACAGTTCACGACCCTTGGTCAGACATTCGCTGATACCACAGCTGACAATGTTGTGACCGGTCAGTTTGTTCAGGTCGCCTTCATGAGCCACGTTCTTCAGACGGAAGTCTACCGGGTCCATGTTCAGGGCGCGGGCTGCAGATTCCATGGTGGAGTCCACACCGTAGACCAGCTGCGGAGAGCCGTAGCCACGCATCGCACCACAGGCCGGGATGTTGGCGTAGTGGGTCTTGGCGTGGTACAGCATGTTGGCACGCGGGTACAGCGGCGCCAGCTTGGAGCCGGAAGCCTTAACGATCGCGTGACCGTGAGAAGCATAAGCACCGGTGTTGGAAGTTACATCCAGGTGCAGGGACTTCAGGGTACCGTCTTTGGTCACGCCCACTTTGGTCTTCAGGACCATCGGGTGACGCATACGGGTACCGATCAGACATTCTTCACGCGGCAGGTCGATTTCGACCGGCAGACCGCCGAGCTTCATGGTCAGGAACGCAACCATCGGCTCCAGAACCACGTCCTGCTTGTTACCGAAGCCACCACCGATGTAGGGCTTGATAACGCGCACCTTGGTCCACGGGAAATCCAGCGCCTGGCCGACAACACGACGGCAGATGTGCGGGATCTGGGTAGAGGAAACGATCACAACGTGGTCCATATCGTCCATCCAGGCGCGGGCGATGTGGTTTTCCATGTGAACGTGCTGAACCATCTGAGTGGTCAGCTCTTCTTCGATGATCAGATCGGACTCGCTGAAGCCCTGATCGATATCACCGAGGTGGTATTCGTGTTCACCGACCAGGTTCTTGGAGCCTTCGTGCAGCTCTTTGGCACCTTCGGCCAGTGCGTCAGCGGCGGTCAGGATCGGCGGGAGTTCATCGTACTCCACTTCGATCAGGCGCAGGGCCTCTTCAACCACCAGGTTGTTTTCGCCGACGACGATCGCAATTTCGTCACCGTGGTAGCGGACGTAGCCGGTCAGCAGCAGACGGTCTTCAACGTCACGCTCGGCCGGGTTCAGCTGGAACGCGTGGCCGGCAGTAGCGACGCGAATATCCGGAACGTCTTCAAAAGTGAATACGCCATCGATGCCCGGCAGCGCCTTGGCTTTAGTGGTATCAATACGCGTTACGTAGCCGTGGGAAATGGTGCTACGCAGGTATTTGGCCACACGAGTACCGGGTACTCGATCGTCAGCGGTGTAGCGTGCACGACCAGTAACCTTACTGGCTCCATCTACACGGATAACTGACTCACCTACAGCCATAAAATCCTCCGAAACTTCTCTTGGTCACCCTGATTAAAAAGCCGGTGTTGTGTGGTGGGTTGTCGGTTGCCCGACGGTCTAGGAATAGTTACTCACACAACGGCTTAGCCGCATATCAGAACACAGCTGGGGGTAAGTATATCGAATCTGAGTCAATGTTTGTTCAAAAATTACCGCTCACGCCGGAGCATAAGCTAATCTTTTTCACCGCACTCAAATCCCGCTGCCGACCCCATGGCTTCTGCCCACTGGTTGATTCATGAGCAATTGTTTACGATTCATTGCTTAAAATCTATACAGAATTCGCGTTTCAAGTAGAATTACTTATCTTTTCGGAACCCTGAACATAAGCTTATTTTGGATCGCGAGAAATATTTTGCTGTGAAACCGGGTGGGAAGTAAATACCTGTGCGTTATGCTCGGACATTCTCCATGCCGGAGCGCTATGTCGGTAAAAACCGCCTGTTTTTCAGGGCTTTTGCCGGTTTGTTTGCTCGGATCTGGCCGTTGAAGACCGTCCCTCGCGGCCTGCGGGGTATTGGTGTGAGTAAAGATTCGCATGTTCTGGAGGGTAAAAAAAAGCGCAGCCGGCTTCAGGTTGCGCTTTTTTTGTTTGATTGGTGCAAAATGTTTTATGGCTGAAGCCGCTGGATGGCCCAGTTTTCTGCGGCATCTGCGCGCAGGTATTCAAAACGGTCGTGCAGGCGGCTGGGACGTCCCTGCCAGAACTCGAAGCGCTCCGGAATGACGCGATAGCCGCCCCAGAAACTCGGCAGGGGGACGCGCCCTTCATGGAATTTCTGCTTGATTTCGTTGAGCTTGAGTTCGAGCAGGGTGCGGCTGGTGATCACCGAACTCTGCGCCGAGACCCAGGCGCCGAGCTGACTGCCGTGGGGGCGGCTCATGAAATATTTGAGTGATTCGGTCTTGCTGATGCGCTCGACCCGCCCCTGCACGATGACCTGGCGTTCCAGCGTGATCCAGGGAAACATCAGTGCAGCCTGGGGGTTCTCTTCCAGCTCACGTGCCTTGGCGCTTTCGTAATTGGTGAAAAAGACAAAGCCCTTGTCGTCGAAATACTTCAGCAGCACGGTGCGCAGGCTGGGCATGCCCGAGAGGGCGCTGGTGGCTAGGCTCATCGCATTGGGCTCGGGTATCTGGGCTTCCTGAGCCTGGGCAAACCAGTGGGCGAACTGCTTGAAGGGGTTGGCCTCGAGGTCGTCGCGATCGAGGCCGGCGCGAGTGTACTCTTCGCGAAGATGACTGATGTCCATGCGTGCTCCCTGTTCATCAATAAGGCGCCGTCGTTACAGCATAGCCAGACGGGCGCCGGTCAAGGCTGTAGCCCCGAACCGTGGGGCGCTAGAATAGCGTTTTTTTTGCAGGATGGCCTGGCTGTGACGACTTCGTGTGCGGATACCGATCAATTGCCCCTTTTGTACTGCTCTCATGGGCTGGTTGCGGTCAACAAGCCTTCGGGGATGCTGGTTCATCGCAGTGCGCTTGCCGCCGATGCCGATACCTTTGTGGTTCAGCGTCTGCGTGACCAGCTTGGGCAGCATGTGTATCCGGTGCATCGACTGGACCGCCCGACCAGCGGGGTGCTCCTGTTTGCCCTTGATTCGGCGCTGGCGGCCGAGATGGCCGGCCGTTTCGCTACGCATCAGGTCGGCAAGCGCTATCTTGCCATCGTGCGTGGCTGGCTTGCGGCACCGGTTGATCTTGATCATCCGCTGAAGGTGCTCTGGGACCCTTATGGAGACCGCGGCAAGCGACCGGACAAGCCGCCGCAGCCGGCACGAACCTGCTTTCGATCACTGGCACAGGCCGAGTTGCCGGTTTCGCTCGGGCGCTATCCGCTCAGCCGCTATGCACTGGTCGAGGCGCGGCCGCACAGCGGGCGCAAGCACCAGATTCGCCGCCATCTCAAGCATCTGGCCCATCCGATTATCGGCGACGTGAAATACGGCAAGGGCGAACACAACCGTTATTTTCGCGAGCGCTGGGGTATCGAGCATCTGCTGCTGCATGCCTCGCGGCTCGAGTTCGAGCATCCCGTGCTGGAGGAGGTGGTCCGTATCGAGGCGCCGCTGCGGGATGAGTTTAATCGGGTTGTGCAGGCGGTGGGGTGGCAGGAGGCTCTGGAGCATGAATAAGCAGCAGGACAGACTGCAGGAGCTTGACGCCTACCGGGCGCGCGAGGCGCGGATGCTGGGACGGATGCTGGCCCATTACTGTCGCTCGCAACACGGCAGCGGGGCAGGGCGGTTGTGCCCGCAGTGTGCGGCGCTGCGCGATTATGCCTTCAAGCGACTGGCGCACTGTCCGTTTCAGGGCCAAAAGCCGGTGTGTTCGAAATGTCCTGTGCACTGCTACAGCAAGCCGCGGCGGGCCGAGGTGCAGGCGGTCATGCGCTGGGCGGGACCGCGTCTGCTGTGGCGCCATCCGTTGCTGGCGCTCCGGCATCTCCTTGACAAGGGGCGTCCGGTTCCGGCGCAGACGTTGCCGCAAAAACGCTAGAAAAGAAGCTGTTGTCTGCGGTGTGGGGAAAACCCATAAAAGAAAACCCATAAAAAAGCCGCTCGAGAGAGCGGCTTTTTTGGGAGCGGATCGCTTAGAACTGGTAGTTCAGCTGCAGACCTGCGGCCAGTACGGCGTTGTCGTATTTGGCATTGTAGCTGTCGTTGAAGCGGTTGGTTTCGTGGACTTCCACTTTCTCTTCCACCAGATAGGCCAGACCCAGGTCGATATCCAGGTTTTCATCGATGGCGTAGTTGGCGCCGACGGTAAACCACTGGCGATCACCGGTCGGTACGCGGGCGGTGCGGTGTTTGTTGCCGATCGGGCTTTCATCAATGGCGTAGCCGGCACGCAGCAGCCACTGATCGTTCAGGCGGTAGTTGGCGCCGACGCTGTAGAACCAGGTGTTGTGCCAGCTTTCGTTGATGTTCTCCAGCTCGGCGCCATTGGCAGAGGCTTCGACCAGCAGTTTTTCAAAGCGGCTCCAGCGGGTGTAGGTGGCTCCGGCGAGCAGGGTCCAGCGTTCGTCCAGTGCATGGGTCAGAGCCAGCTCAAAGGATTCCGGCGTGGTCAGATCGGCTTCGGCTTTGGTTTTTCCGGCCTGAGGTATGTTAGGCAGGGCGGCAAATGTTCCGCTGATGGTGACATCGCCTTCCAGGGTGTAGTCAGTCTTTGAGTGGTAGGTGGCGCCCAGACGGGTAGCATCGGTGATCTGCCAGATCGCGCCGATATTGTAGCCCCAGCCCCAGTCATCACCTTTCAGCTCGGATTCGCCATTAGTTGCAGCTAACGGGTAATCGATCGCTTTGGTCAGTTTGGCCTCGACATAGGAGGCGTAGACGCCGGCACCTACGGAGAACTGGTCGTTGAACTTGTAGGCTACGGTCGGCTGGAAGTTAACGGTTGTGATATCGCTGTCGAGG
>CAYWUD010000008.1:0-2612 GCA_964461355.1 uncultured Pseudomonadales bacterium
CTGTGGCTTTGAGTTCAGTCGGCACCTTATCGGTGGTTGCGGCTAACGGCTCCGGGGGCGTCTGCCCCATCACCTGCAGCATCAGCCGGTTGGCGGTTGTGTAGTAGGGGTTCCAGGTCAGGCGGGCATGCAGCTTGTCGGCTTCGGTATAGCCCCAGCCCGAGAACCACACCGACTCGCCGGCCAGACAGCGTTTTTTGGCCGTGCGGCTGGGCCCGTTCTCGCAGATGCGTTGACTGCCGTCGATACCGTACAGGGGGTTGTGCGGTGCATACAGAAGACTCATATGTGAGGCGGTACTGATCCGGTAGTCAGGCAGGCGCATGCTCAAGCGCTGGCCGCGGCTGATCGACAACGGCTGTTCGCCGTACCAGATCAGGCGGCTGGCCGGATGGGGGAAGCGGCTGTCGAACAGCGCCAGTACCGCTTCGGTATCGACCACGCTGTCCGCTTCGCTGAGGGCGACAAATACCGGGCCGGCAAACGAGGTGCGGGCCAGCGCGGCGCGCACCCGTTCGGAGGTCTGGTAGTAGCGGGCGGCGCCGTTCATCGCCAGCGAGTCGTAGCGCACCGGATTGGTTTCGGTTTCCTTGTCCGCCCAGTCGACCAGGTAGTTGAGCCAGGGGGCAAACTGAACCAGCTGATGGCGGGGCTTGAAGGCCGGGGAGAACAGCAGCAGCCCGGTGACCCCGTCTGGCTGTTCGAGTGCTTCGAGGGTGACCAGATTGGCGCCGGTGGAAAAGCCGCCGAGCCAGAGTTCATCGACCTCGGCGGCAAACAGACGACGATGGTGGCGCACCAGAGCCTGCCAGTCTTCGGTGCGCGGCAGCATCAGATCGCCCGGCTTGCTGCCGTGGCCGGGTAGCAGCAGGGTGCGGACCTGAAAACCGGCATCGGCCAGCGAGCGGGCAATATCGACAAAACTGTAGGGCGAATCGCCCAGGCCGTGTACCAGCAGAACCCCCTTTCTAAGGCCGGGTGTCGCTGCGCGGGGCATCAGCTCGAAGGGGGCGTTGTCTGCCAGTTCGCGAGCGTGGTCGTCGGTCAGAAAGTGGCGATGCTCTGCCAGCCAGTTGCGGGTTTCACGGCTGTAGGTGGCAAAGTCGGGCTGCAGATAGCTTCCGAGCTCCGGTGCGCTCCGGTATTCGGGGGCGGGGGTGCTGCAGGCGCTGAGCAGGCCCCATACGGCCAGCAGCCCCAGTGTCAGCAGGGCGAGGGTGCGCTTCAAGGGTGCGATTCCTGTGGTTTTTACTGAGCTTGCCGCAAGGCAGAGCGCTTTTTAAATAGCGCTTTTCTTTGGCTGCGCGCGAGTCGATTGAATGCGCTAATAGTACAGAGCCCTGCAGCGGTGCTGCCGGGAGGCCTCTTTGCACGTGCGGTCTTGGTGGATGAGCTAGAGTGAAACGCGACAGTTGCAGGATTACCGATAGGTTTGGATATGAAGCAAACGGATCAGACCCTGCTGGAGCAGATGCGGATCACCGAATTCGATATCGAGCAGCGCAAACGCCTGTTCCTCATGGCGGAGCATGATGTTGAGCAATTGAAAGCCGTCAAGCCTCTGATCGAGCGCAATATCGACATGCTGGTGTCGCGTTTTTACGGTATGCAGACCAGTATTCCCGAAATCGCCCTGCTGATCGGTGACGCAGATACCCTCAAGCGGCTGGGCCAAGCGCAGCGCAAGTACATCAGTGATCTGTTCAGCGGCCTGTACGACCTTGAATACGTCAATAACCGCCTGCGTATCGGTTTGGTGCACAAGCGGATCGGGGTCGAGCCGAAGCTTTATCTTTCAGCGGTACAGACTTTGAAAAAACTGCTGGTCGAAGTGCTTCGTAGCGAAATCCAGGATGCTGAGCAGTGTGCGGAGGTTGTCAATGCGCTTGAGAAGTTGATGTTGTTCGATATCACGCTGGTCTTTGATACCTATATTCGCAGCCTGCTCAGCGAGATTGAGCTATCCAAGGAAAAAACCGACCAGTATGCGCGCGTGCTGGAGGAGCGGGTCCGTGATCGTACCCAGCAGCTCGAGCATCTCTCGCGCACAGATGCGCTCACAGGGCTGCTGAATGTCCGCTATCTCAACGATATTCTGCTGGCGCGTCTCCGCGCTGCCGAGCGGCGCCGTGAGCCGCTGTCGCTGATCTATCTCGACGTGAACGATTTCAAACAGATCAATGATACCCATGGGCACCAGGCGGGGGATGACATCTTGCGCACTCTCGGCAGGGCCATACTCAAGGTGTCGCGCAAGGAAGACTACGCGTTCCGATATGGTGGTGATGAGTTCTGTATTGTGCTGCCCAACTGTACCGAAGAGAAGGCACAGGAGCGCTATGTCGCGCGGCTGATCAAGGAACTGGCAGTGGCGCGTGAACCTGTCAGCCTTAGCATCGGTGTGCTCCAGACGGGGCCGGATCAATATCTGGCTCCCATGGCGCTGGTGCATGAAGCTGATCAGAGGATGTATGCCAATAAGCGTGAGCAGAAGCGAGTGCGTTGTGAACAGCCCGAACGTACCGATGATCAGGGCTAGCGAGCGCTTCTGACAAACAATGGCCCCGCAGGTTTCCCTGCGGGGCCATTTGATTAAATGGGCGAACCGGCAC
>CAYWUD010000008.1:2712-7892 GCA_964461355.1 uncultured Pseudomonadales bacterium
AATGGCCCCGCAGGTTTCCCTGCGGGGCCATTTGATTAAATGGGCGAACCGGCACAGCTCACTCCCCCTGGAGCCCTACCGGTCGCCACGAAACGCAGTTGCGTTCAGGGCTTGATTGCCACCAGCAGCTCGCCGGGGGTGACGCGGTCGCCCTTGGCCACCAGCACTTCGCTGATGGTACCACTGATCGGCGCCTGAACCTCGGCTTCCATCTTCATCGCTTCGGTGACCAGCAGCGGCTGACCGGCTTCGACGCTGTCTCCGACCTTGACCAGCACCTCGACGATATTGCCCGGCATGCTGGTGCTGACGTGGCCCTCTTCGGTGGCGCGCGGACGGCCCTGCTGGGCCTGCGGGGTGAACTCGTTCCGCGCCTCGATCACCACCTCTTCGGGCATGCCGTCGAGGGTCAGGTAGATATGACGCTTGTTCTGACCCTTGATGCCGGCGCCGGTGATCGCTACCTGGTAGCTCTCGCCGTGCACGTCGATGACGAACTCGGTCGGTACGGCGCTGCTACCGGTTTCGGTTGCGGCCTGCGGCTGCAGTGCTTCGGGCTTCAGGGTGCCGGCACGACGATCCTGCAGGAAGGCGCGGGCCATATCCGGGAACATGGCGTAGATCAGCACATCTTCTTCGCTCTCGGCCAGCTCACCGATCTCTTCACGCAGGCGCTCGAGTTCCGGGCTCAGCTGATCGGCCGGGCGACCTTCGATCAGCGGGCTGTCGCCGATCGCCTTGGTGCGCAGATCGGCATTGACCGCAGCCGGAGTGGTACCGTACAGGCCCTGCAGGTAGCGCTTCACTTCGGTGGTGATATTGGCGTAACGCTCGTTGGCCAGCACGTTCATCACCGCCTGGGTGCCAACGATCTGTGAGGTCGGAGTGACCAGCGGCGGGAAGCCGAGGTCTTCACGTACCCGCGGGATTTCGGCGAACACTTCGTCGATGCGGTGCAGGGCGTTCTGCTCTTTCAGCTGGTTGGCCAGGTTGGACATCATGCCGCCCGGTACCTGGTTGATCTGCACGCTGACGTCTTCACGGGTGAATTCGCTTTCGAACTGGTGGTAACGCTTGCGCGCCTGCCACAGCTGACGGGCGATCGGTTGCAGCGCCGCCAGATCAAGACCGGTGGCACGCGGGTGATCGGCCAGTGCGGCGACCATGGTTTCGGTGGCCGGGTGGCTGGTGCCGCCGGCCAGAGCCGAGATGGCGGTATCGATCACATCCACGCCGGCATCGATTGCCGCCTGCTGGCACAGCGCGCCGAGGCCTGCGGTCATGTGCGAGTGCAGGGACAGCGGCAGATCAACGGCTTCTTTCAGAGCCAGAACCAGTTCGCGGGTTGCGGTCGGAGTCAGGAGGCCGGCCATATCCTTGATGGCGATGGAGTCGCAGCCCAGTGCCTGCAGTTCCTTGGCCAGCTTCACGTAGCAGGCGGTATCGTGTACCGGGCTGACGGTGTAGCAGAGGGTGCCCTGGGCGTGCTTGCCGGCGGCTTTGGTGGCGCGGATCGCGGTTTCCAGATTACGTACATCGTTCATCGCATCGAAGATACGGAATACGTCGATGCCGTTTTCGGCGGCCTTGTGGATAAAGGCTTCAACCACATCGTCGGCGTAGTGGCGGTAACCGAGCAGGTTCTGGCCGCGCAGCAGCATCTGCAGGCGGGTGTTGGGCAGAGCCTTGCGCAGCTTGCGCAGGCGCTCCCACGGATCTTCCTTCAGGTAGCGTACGCAGCTGTCGAAGGTGGCGCCGCCCCAGACTTCCAGGGACCAGTAGCCGATGGCGTCGAGCTCCGGGCACAGCGGCAGCATGTCTTCGGTACGCATGCGGGTGGCGAGCAGGGACTGGTGGCCGTCACGCAGGGCCACTTCGGTGATCTGTACGGGCTTGTTCTGACTCATGCTTTTATCCTCAAAAATTACAGGCCCGCATGGGCGGCGATGGCGGCGGCGATGGCCAGGGCGATCTGTTCGGGATGACTTTTTTCCGAGTACTGCAGCAGTTCCGGGTGGCTTTCGACAAAGCTGGTGTCGAATTCACCGCTGCGGAACACCGGGTGCTGCAGAATCTCGCGGTAATACGGGGTGGTGGTCTTGATACCCAGCACGCGCATATCGTTCAGGGCGCGGGCGCCACGGTTGAGCACCTCTTCCCAGGTCAGGCCCCAGACGATCAGCTTCATGCACATCGAATCGAAGTAGGGCGGAATCTGGTAGCCGGTGTAGATCGCGGTATCGGTCCGTACGCCGGGGCCGCCCGGGGCGTAGTAACGGGCGATACGACCGAAGCTCGGCATGAAGTCGTGCTTGGGGTCTTCGGCATTGATACGGAACTGCAGAGCGAAGCCGCGGTAGTTGATGTCCTGCTGGCGGTAGCCGAGCGGCAGGCCGGAGGCGATGCGGATCTGCTCGCGGACGATATCGACCCCGGTGATCTGTTCGGTGATGGTGTGCTCCACCTGCACCCGGGTGTTCATCTCCATGAAGTAGATCTGATCGTCGGCGAGCAGGAACTCGACGGTACCGGCGTTTTCGTAACCGACCGCCTGGGCTGCACGCACCGCCATGGTGCCGATGTAGTCCCGCTGTTCCGGGGTCAGCTGCGGCGACGGTGCGATCTCGATCAGCTTCTGGTTACGGCGCTGGATGGAGCAGTCACGCTCGTACAGGTGAATGCAGTTGCCGTGACTGTCGGCGAGGATCTGCGCTTCGATGTGCTTCGGATTGAGGATGCACTTTTCCATGAACACGTCGGCGCGGCCAAAGGCCTTGGTGGCCTCGGAGATCACGCGCTCATAGTTGTTGCGCAGTTCCTTCTCGTTATCGCAGCGACGGATACCACGGCCGCCACCACCGCTGGTGGCTTTGAGCATCACCGGATAGCCGATTTGATTGGCGGTGGCGATCGCCTCGTCGAGATCCTTGAGGTTGTCTTCGGTGCCCGGAGTCACCGGAACGCCGGCTTCGATCATCGCCCGGCGCGCTTCGGTCTTGTCGCCCATACGCTGGATGACTTCGCTGCTCGGGCCGATGAAGGTGATTCCGCGCTGGGCGCAGATCGCTGCCAGCTCGGCGTTCTCGGACAGGAAGCCGTAGCCCGGGTGCAGTGCGTCGCAGCCGGTTTCGACCGCCAGGTTGACCAGACGGTGGGCATTCAGATAGCCGGCCAGCGGGTCTTCGCCGACAAAATAGGCTTCATCGGCACGTTTGACATGCAGCGCAAAACGGTCCGGTTCGGTGTAGATCGCCGCCGAGCGAATGCCCATTTCGGCGCAGGCGCGCACGATGCGCACGGCAATCTCGCCGCGGTTGGCGATCAGAATTTTTTTGATCATAGCGTTGGCTCTCCTCGACAGGCCGGCCGGGCACTTATGGATCGATACGGTAGAAGAAAGCATTTTTAAATAAAAATTAATATTGATTAGTAGGTATATAAAGTTTTCTTTATAGTTGTTGCGGCGCCGGCCCTGAATGTGAGTGCGGCGGTCATGATTTTTCTTGCTGATCAAGGAATTACCGCAGCCATGCAACCGGCTTATCTGCACCGTTTGACCCTGCGTCAGATCGAAATTTTTCTTGCGGTCTGTCAGTACCGCAGCTTCTCGAAAGCCGCCGAACGGCTGTCGGTGACTCAGCCGGCGGTCAGTATCCAGATGCGTACCCTGGAAGAACTGGCGCAGCAGCCGCTGTTCGACTTTATCGGCAAGAAGCTCTATCTGACCGCGGCCGGCGAGGTGCTTGAACGGGTGGCGCGACAGATTCAGCAGCAGTTGCTGGGGCTGGAGATGGAGCTTTCCCAGCTGCAGGGGCGCCTCGAAGGGCCGCTGCATCTGGCGATGGAGAGCGCCGCTGTTGAGCTGCTACCGGCCAGACTGGCCGAATTTACCCGACTGCATCCGCGCGTCGAGCTGGTGCTGACCATCCAGAACCACCATACCCTGCTGCAGCGGCTGGCCGATAACCGCGACGATCTGGTGGTGATGACTCAGGTGCCGCGTGATCTGCCGCTGATCTTTGCTCCTTTTGCCGAGCACCGCCTGCTGGCCCTGGCGCATCGTCAGCACCCGCTGGCGGCACCGCGCAACGAACCGGTGCGTCTGCTGGAGTTTCTCGAAGCGGGGGTACTGGTACGCGAATCCGATTCCGGAACCCGGCGTTCGCTGGAGCGCTTCTGTCAGCAGCAGAGCTGTGTGCTGGCTCCGGGGCCGCAGCTCGGCAGCAACGAGGCGATCAAGCAGGGGCTGCTGGCGGAAATGGGCGTGGCGGTACTGCCCGAGCGCAGCGTGGTGCGCGAACTGGCCGAGGGGGTGCTGGTGGCGCTGCCGGTGCAGGGTTTCCCGCTGCGTCACAGCTGGTGTCTGGTACGCCCGCAGGACAAGCATCTGGCGCCGGTGGCGGCTGCGTTCTGGCAGTTCATCACCGGCTCGGTGCAGAGTGTCGGCTAGCGCTCTGTGGGTAACTGCGACGGTGCGTTTTCCACAGCCTCGCTGCCGTCAGGTGGTTCTGTGGGGGAGGGGCTCAGCAGATTGTCGATCTGGCTGAAGCGCACCTGTACCGGCAACCCTTCGGGAAGATGTCCGGTCAGTGGCTGGTCGAATTTCAGCGTCAGGCGCAGCGCCGGTTTCTCGCCGTCGAAGGGGCCCTTCAGGCTGGCGGGTGTCCGCGCCGCCAGTTCGGCCGGTCGGGCCACCCGCGCGGCGCGACGCGCCCCGTTGGGCAGGCTGACCCAGGCGCGCTGGCCGATCCGGCTGTAATCGAGGTGGCGGGGCTCTATGTAGGCGGCGACTTCGGTGGGCTGGCCGCCGCTGAGAAACAGCAGCGACTGGCCCTGTTCAACCCAGGCGCCGGGCTGGATGCCAAGGTCCGATACCAGACCGTCGTGGGGGGCGCGAATGTCCAGGTTGTGTTGGCGCGCATGCAGGACCGCCAGCTGCTGGCGCATGCTGCGCTTGGCCTGTGCCAGAGGGCCGTAGAGTAGGTAGCTTTGCTGTTTCTCCTGCAGCTGCAGGCGGGCCGCCTCGGTCATCTGCAGGCTGGCATTGTAGGACTGCAGCAGGCTGGCCAGATCCATCGCCGGTACGACCCGGCCCTGATAGCCTTCGATGCGCTCGAGCAACGTCTTGATGCGCTGTGACAGGGCTTCGGTCTGCTCGATGCTGCGCTCGAGCAGCGCCT
>CAYWUD010000008.1:7902-21981 GCA_964461355.1 uncultured Pseudomonadales bacterium
TCCATCTCCGCCTGGCGGTTGCTGTGTTCCATCTGCAGCAGCTGGCCTTCGAGCTCCTGAATTTCGTATTCCAGTGCGCGGTTGCTCAGCCGTAGCAGTTTCTGCCCGGCCTTGACCCGCTGTCCTTCGTGTACCAGCAGTTCGGCGACGCGGCCCTGTTCCGGGGCGATCATGTCCACAGGGTGTGTGGTCAGGAGGCCCGGCGCGGTGACCAGCAGCCACTGCCGGCTGGTCAGCCACAGCAGGATCAGCACCGGACTGATCACCAGTGCCAGCAGCAGGTACCAGCGCAGGCGAAAGCCGCCACGTCGACCGGCGGCGTACTGGACGGGGATACCCTGTTCCTCGGTCGGCGTGCGGGCCTTGGCGGAGCGGTAATGGATACGCATCAGAATCGGTGACCTCGCAGCAGGACCCACCAGGGGGCCATGGAGCTCTCTTCATGAGAGCGGCGCAGCAGTTCGTTGAGTAGGGCAAAGGCGCACAACAGCCGCAGCCATAAGGTGTACAGCGGGTACAGTGGCAGTGCCCAGAGGAGTTGCAGATCTTCGCCGGGGCGTTCGGAGATGGCGCCGACGACCAGTGCATACAGCAGGCTGCTGCAGCCGAGATAGACCAGATACAGCAGGCTGGCCAGGCTCAGCAGATAGGGCGGTGGGTAGTTGAGCAGCAGCCAGACGCTGAACAGCAGCACCAGAAAGGGCAGCAGCACATTCTGCAGCACGCCGTAGCAGAGGGTGAACGCGAAGGTTTTCCAGCCCAGCAGTCGGGGCGTAAAGGCCGGCCAGTGCTTGCGCAGATAGAGAAACAGCAGGTCGCCGTCCCAGCGCAGACGCTGTTTGACCAGCGTGCTCCAGTCCGGCGGGGCATCGGTGTGGCCGATGGCGCGGCAGGCAAAGGGCAGCTTCATATGAGGATGGCGGGCAAAGTACTGCTTGATGCGCACCGTCAGATCGAGGTCTTCAGCGGTATGGGTATCCCAGCCGCCGATCTGGGTCAGAAAATCGCGACGAAAGGCACCGAAGGCACCGCTGATGTTGTTGAGGAGGTTCCATTGCCCGAGACCGGTCTTGCCGCCCAGCATCGAGATCAGGTATTCGAGCGCCTGCAGGCGGCCGATCAGACCGTTCTCGTGGTTGCGCACGCGCAGTGCACCTCCGACGGCGGGTACATTCGGATCGGCAAAATGACGCACGATTTCGGCGACCGCATCATTGTCGAAGGAGGTGTCGGCATCGGCGTTGATGATGATTTCGCCACGGGCAAAGGCCAGCCCGGTATTGAGGGTGGAGACGCGTCCCCCGCGCTGCCATTTCGGCAGCAGGCGTACCCGTCGCGTCGGGTGGTGGCGGTAGTCCCGCGCGGCCTTCAGACCCACGGCGTAGGTGTCGCGATTCTGTACCGCGCCGTCGATCACGGCGATGATCTCGATCGGGCCGCTGTAGCACTGCTCGACCAGGGTATCGATGGTCTGGCGGATCGCCTCGCCTTCGGCATAACAGGTGATGATGCAGCTGACGCTGGGGCAGTAGGTCGATGCAGGCTCGGGGCGCAGGTAGCGCTGCTGAAACCAGCGCAGGATGCCGCTGATCACCAGAAAAAACAGCGGCAGTTCGAACAGCAGCAGCATTGGCAGCAGCCGGGCGATCACCAGACTGTCCTGCTGCAGCTGGCCCCAGAGTGTGAGCAGGTTGTAAAGCCAGGTGTTGACCAGGCTGCTCATGCGCGCGCCTCATCGGCGTCCCTGAGGCTGTCGAACAGCCAGCTTTCGGCATCTTCATGCAGGCGCTGGTCGGGCAGGTTCAGGGCGTACAGGGCAAATTCGAGCGGATTCCCCTGTTGTTGCTGCTCCAGTGCCTTCAGGCGCTGCAGGATGATCGGCAGATCGTCACCCGGGGTATGGGGCAGCAGAATCAGCAGCTGGTCGTCGCTCAGCTGGCAGCAGCGGTCGCTGCCGCGCAGCTGTTCGCGCAGGCGTGCAAACAGCGCATCGAGACGGGCAAAGGCACGGACCTCGCCGACGCGTTCGAGATAGGCGGCAAAATCGACCAGATGCAGGGCCAGCAGCTGGTGCTGGTGGTCATGGCGCTGGGCCAGTTCGTTCAGCCAGCCGAGCTGTTGCAGAAACAGCTGGCGCGGTTGCAGATGATGACGCAGAGCCTGATGCTGCTGCAGAACGGCCTCGCCCTGGCGCGCCAGCTGACGTCCGCGCAGGCTCAGGCGATAGCGCGCGACATCCTGCTGGATCAGTTCGTCGGGACTGTTTTCACGCTGACAGTGCAGGCAGCGGGCGATGACGGGGGCCTCGGCAAACAGCTGCTGACAGTTGTTGCAGCGCAGGTTCTCGATCGGACGATCGTAGTCGACCCCGATATGGCGCAGATCGTTGTGGCAGTTGGGGCAGTGCAGGTGGCCCAGACGCTGAAAGCGGGCCTGCGGTGCAACGGTGCCGCAGCGGAAACAGTGCAGCGCCACCTCCTGCTGCAGATCGATGCTGTGGCAGTGGGGACAGACCTCGCTGTAATTGAGGTGGCCGGAGTGGCAGTGGGCGCAGAGCCGAATACGTTCGACGAGCTGGTCGCGTTCGAGCAGTTCACTGCGTAGCCAGGCCTGCAGCAGCGGCGTGACCGGCTCTTCCTGCGTGGGGTTCCAGCATTCGAGCAGGGGATAACTGTAGCGGCTGCTGCTGGTCGGATCGTACACCGGCTCGAGCAGCGTGTTGTGCAGCCATAGGTATCGGCATAGCTGGCCGAGCAGACCGCTGGCTGCCTGCTCGGGGAGTTCCAGGCGCCGGCGGCGATAGCCCTCCAGTTCGGTGGGCTGGTAGCCCTGCCAGTGGCCATTGCCCAGCGCCTGGCTCAGCCGGCTGTCGTGGCAGCAGAAAATCAGCGCGAATCGGGTCAGCGGGTGCTGCCTGAGTTCGAGCAGGATGCGGTCCTGCTGTTCGGGCGGCAGGGCGAGTACGCAGAATTCGACCGGCCGTGTACTCGATTCGAGTGCTTCGCAGGTGCTGGTACAGAGTTCGAAAGGCGCGGGTACGCCGACCTCATGGCCGCCAAGCCAGAGCCAGCGCGGCTGATCGGCAGACGGGCGGCTGACGGCCTGTTCTGGGGAAGTTGGCATGGTTCACTCCGACTGCGGCCCGGGGCCGGATACACCGCGTGCGCGATGACCGCTGTGGGAAACACAGGGCCGCTGGCTCGGGTTCTGATACGATCGGTTCCTGGGCCTCTGTACGGGGCATCAGGTATTCATGTTTTGTGATCCTGTTAACACTATATCGGCTTTGGCTGCAGTTCTAGGGCGCAGCCTGTATGCGACTTGTGTGCGGTGCGTAAAGTCGGCCTGTGCGTGGGCAGACGGAAGGATACGGAGAGCACTGATGAAAAAACTGTTTGAACTGGGTCTGATCTGTGCGCTGGCAACGTTGGGGGCCTATCTGGCCGGGCAGTTTCTGCCACTGGGCGATACGGTGCAGCCGTTGCTGCGTGAACTGTCGCAGGCCGGTGCGCCCTGGCCGCTGCAGAGTCTGATCTGGGTGCTGGCGATGGCGCTGCCGGCGGGTCTTGCGGGCGGTTTTCTGCTGTCGATGGTGGCGCGGCCGCTTGGCGGCATCGGTTTCGGTCGGTTGCTGCTGGCGGCGCTGGTCTCGATTATGGTGCTGCAGCCCGAGCAGGTGCAGTCGGTACTGGCGGAGGTGGCCGAGTATCCGCTGTCGGGCGCGCTGCTCGGTGTGGATGTGTTGGTACGTGCACTGTTGTATCGGCGTTTCTGTCGGCGAGCTTCGGCGCCGCGACGCAAGGCGTCGGCACCCTTGCCGGAACGAGCGGCGCAGACCCTGGCCAGATCGCAGGCCGCAAAGCCTGCACGGTCCAAGGCCGGCTGGCAGGAACCTGCCGCTCGCAGCGAGACGGTCGCGTCCCGCGGGGCCGGTCGTCGTACGCCGCCGCGCACGCTGCAGCGGCCCCGAGGCTGGGCGATCGAAAAGGTACGCCAGACCGGCCCGGTCGGCATCGAGCGCAGCTGGCGCGGGCGCTGATCAGGCCTCCAGCTGCTGGCGCAGCAGGGTTACGCAGCGATCGGTGATACGGGTTGTTTCGGGCAGGCGAAAGCGGGGGGCCAGCCGCAGAATCCAGTCGGCAGCCTCGGCGCAGGTGATGCGATGGCCCGGTGATACATACAGCGGGCGTACCTCGGTGCGGGTACGCAGCACCCGGCCGATCTCCTGCTGCGCCCGGTCGTACAGTGGACTCCAGTCCCCGCGTGAGCGGCCCGGGTCGCTGGCCTTACCGAACAGGCGGGTCTTGGCGCAGCCGATGGTCGGCAGGTCGAACAAGAGACCCAGATGGCAGGCAATGCCGAAGCGGCGCGGATGGGCGATACCCTGGCCGTCGCAGACCAGCAGGTCGGGGGTGTGTTCGAGCGCCTGCAACAGATGGGCGATGGCCGGTGCCTCGCGAAACGACAGCAGACCCGGAATATAGGGAAAGGTGATCGGTGCGCAGCGGGTTTTGAGTTCCACGGGCTCGAGGGTCTGCGCATCCAGCACGCAGACGGCGGCCACCAGGTGCTGGGTTTTGCGGCTGTAGGCAAGATCGGCGCCGGCCACATAGCGGATCGGAGCGCTCAGGGGCGCCAGCCGTACCTCTCGGGCCAGATGGCGTTGCAGTGCGATCGCTTCTGCGGGCGAGAGATTCCAGGGATGTTGGCGCTGCTGCTGCATGTCAGGCTCCGGCGCAAGTGGCGTATGGATATCGGCTATGCTTGAACCATATTAGGCCCGCCCTGTCGCAGCGGCAGGGCGCATGATCGGCCCGCAGGGCGACATGGGGTGATGATATGCGTGGTATGGCGCGGTGGTTGCTGCTTTGTTGCTCGTTCTGGCTGGTGCTCCCGGTAGCCGCCGCCGAGGAGCGTCCCCGGTATGTGGTCGGGGTCGAGAATATCGATTACTACCCCCAGTTTGCCTTCAGTTACCGCGGCAGTTATGCCGAGGCACTGCTCAGTGCCTTTGCCAAGGACCAGAAGCTTGATCTGCTGTATAACCCGCTGACGGTCAATCGTCTGTATCACGAGCTGCTGGTCAGCAAGACGATCGACTTTAAATACCCGGATAACCCCGAGTGGGGCGGTGCACTGAAAAAGGGTCGCAAGGTCTACTACAGCGACGGGGTCAGCCAGTATATCGATGGCGTGTATGTGCGCCCTGAGGCGCTGGGGCGCGGTCTGGAGCGCCTGCGTACGCTCGGGGTGGTGCAGGGTTTTACCCCGGTGGGTTATGAGGAGCGCATCGGGAATGGCGTGATCCGGGTGGTGGAAGACACCAGCCTGAGCAATCTGCTGCTGATGTGTCTGCGCGGTGAAATTGACGGCGTGTACGCCAATATGGATCTCAGTCATCACTGGCTGACGCATACCATCAAGCGCCCGCACGGTCTGGTGTTTGATCCGGGCCTGCCCTTTGTACAGAGCGAATACCGATTGTCGACCCTGGATCATCCCGAAGTGATCGAGCGTTTCAATCGCTTCCTGCGTGAGGAGGAAGCGCTTCTTAACAAGCTGAGGGAAACCTACGGCATTCAGGATAAATCCCAGTTGAGTGGTTTTCGATGAGAGCAGTGTTGGCCCGTCTGCGTGTATCTGCGCTGTTGCTGATGGCCCTGCTGTGTGCGGGGGGCAGTCTGGCGGCGGGGGCCGGAGCCCGGCCGTCCACCTATATAATCGGTGTCGAGAATATCGATTATTACCCCCACTACGCCTTCAGCTTTCGCAGCAGTTTTGCCGAGGAGCTGTTTGCCCATTTTGCCGAGACGGAACAGCTTCGCCTTGAATACAGCCCGCTGCCGGTACAGCGCCTGTACAACGAGTTGCTGCATCGGCGTTCGGTGGCTTTCAAGTTTCCCGACAGTCCGGCCTGGGCACCGCAGCGCAAGCAGGGCTATCGCATCTATTACAGCGATCCGGTTGCGACCGTGATTGACGGGATCTACGTGCTGCCCGAGCGTCAGGGGCTCGGCATCCAGGCGATTCGACGTCTTGGCATCGTGCAGGGGTTTACCCCCACGGCCCTCAGCGAGACGCTGGCCGAACGGCGTATCGAGCTGGTGACGGACGGCGATCTGGGCGTGTTGCTGCTGATGTGCCTGCGCGGCGAAATCGATGGTGTCTATGCCAACCTGGACCTCAGTCACCACTGGTTGACCCATACCATCCAGCGCCCGCATGGGCTGGTGTTCGATCCGAAACTGCCCTACATCCGCAGTGAGTACCGGCTCTCGACACTCCAGTACCCGGAGCTGATCGAGCGTTTTAATCGCTTTATGGCGGGCCAGCCGTCGCTGGTAGCCCGATTGCGCGCAGCTTACGGTATCGAGGACCGTGCGCTGCCTGGAGGTCTGCCATGAAAGCAGAACGCCGATGGGGAGCGCCAGGGTGCGTACTGGCTCTTCTAATGCTGCTTTCGTTGTCCCCTGCGCCACGGGCCGAGGAGGCGCCGCCGCTACCCGTGTATATCGTCGGGACCGAAGCGCTTGATTACTACCCCCACTATGCCTTTACCGTGCGCAACAGTTTTGCCGAAGAGCTGCTGTCCGCGTTTGCCCGTACCTACGGGATTCGGTTCGAATACAGCGTGCAGCCGGTGCAGCGCCTCTATGAAGGGCTGATGTCCGGCCAGACGATCGATTTCAAGTATCCGGATAGCCCCGAATGGGGGCAGGAGCTCAAGCAGGACGGCACCGTTTACTACAGTGCGCCGGTCAGTGCCTTTGTCGAAGGGATCTATGTTCTGCCCGAGCACCGGGGGCAGGGGCTCGAACGCATACGCCGACTCGGTATCGTGCAGGGGTTTTCACCGAATGTGCTCAGGGACCGGCTGGCTGATGGCCACATCGAGCTGGTGCAGGAGTCCGACCTTGGCAAGCTGTTGCTGATGTGTCTGCGCGGACAGATCGATGGCGTCTATGCCAACCGTGATCTGCGTCATCACTGGGTGACCGAGCCCGATAGCCGGATTCCTGGGCTGGTCTTTGATGACTCTTTGCCCTGGGTGCGCGGGCGTTTTTATCTGTCGACGACGCGCCATCCCGAAGTGATCGAGGCCTTTGACCGCTTTTTGCAGGAGCATGCGGACCGGGTTGCCCAGCTGCGCCAGCGCTTTGGGATTCCGCATGCGCCCGAGGTGATTGAGCCATGATGCGCCCTCTGCGCGCCATCGTGCTGCTGATGGGGCTGTGCGGCGCCACGCTGTCAGGTGCCGAGCGTTATGTCGTCGGGGTGGAGAATATCGATTATTTTCCTCAGTACGCCTTCAGCTATCGGGGCAGCTATGCCGAAGCGGTTCTGAGCCGCTTTGCTGTCGAGGAAGATGTGCAGCTTCTGTACAGTCCTGAGCCGATCGTGCGGCTCTACAAGGGACTGCTGGAGACCGGTGCGCTGGACTTCAAGTATCCCGATAGCCCGGAGTGGGCGCAGGGGCTGAAAGAGGGGCAGCAGGTGTATTACAGCGAGCCGCTCAGTGAGTACATTGATGGCGTGTATGTGTTGCCAGAACGTCTGGGATTGGGGCTGAGCAAATTTCGTACGCTGGGGCTGCTGCACGGATTTACCCCGGTGGCGTTCGAAGCGCTGATTCGTGAGCAGAAGGTACGCTTGATTGTATCGTCCGATCTCGGCGAGCTGCTGCTGATGTGTCTGCGCGGCGAGATCGACGGTGTGTACGCCAACATGGATCTCAGTCACCACTGGCTGACCCACACCATCAAGAAACCCTATGGGCTGGTGTTTGACTCCAGCCTGCCGTTCGATCGCGGTTTTTACCGACTTTCCAGTGTCCGCCATCCTCAGATGATCGAGCGCTTCAACGCCTTCCTGCAGCGCAATCAGGATGTACTGGCCAAGCTGCGGGCCAATTACGGCATTGTCGATAAACCTCGGGCACTGGGGCCCGAGGATTTCTAGCGGTTCTGTCTCCGTTGGGTCAGACGGCGCTGACGGACGGTACGGCGGGCTCATCCTGCTGCTGATAGCGCGCCTGATCGAGCTGGCCCAGCAGACGTCCGGTGGCGGTTCCGGCCGTCATCGCGCCACTGACGTTGAGGGCGGTTCGGCCCATGTCGATCAGCGGTTCAATCGAGATCAGCAGCGCTGCGATGGTTACCGGCAGCCCCATGGTCGGCAGCACGATCAGTGCGGCAAAGGTTGCGCCGCCGCCGACACCGGCGACCCCGAAGGAGCTGATGGTGACCACGCCGACCAGTGTCAGCAGCCAGACCGGATCGGTCACATCGATCCCCATGGCCGGGGCGACCATCATTGCCAGCATCGCCGGGTACAGACCGGCACAGCCGTTCTGGCCGATGGTGGCGCCGAAGGAGGCCGAAAAGTTGGCGATGGCGCCGGGCACGCCCAGTTTCTTCTCCTGGGTTTCCACGTTCAGCGGGATGGTGGCCGCGCTGGAGCGGCTGGTGAAGGCAAAGGTCAGTACCGGCCAGATCTTGCGGAAGAAGGTCAGCGGGTTGAGTCCCAGCAGTGCCAGCAGTGCGCCGTGCACCACAAACATCAGCGCAATGGCCATGTAGGAGGCCACCACAAAGCTGCCCAGATTGAGAATGTCGCTGAGCTGGGTGCTGGCCACGACCTTGGTGATCAGCGCCAGAACGCCGTACGGGGTCAGCTTCATGACCAGACGTACCAGCTGCATCACCAGAGCCTGGAGTTTGTCGATGGCGCCCAGCACGGCTTCGCCCTGCTCCGGTTTCTCACGGTACAGCTGCAGTGCCGCCAGCCCCAGCAGGGTGGCAAAAATGACCACGCTGATAATCGAGGTGGCGCTGGCGCCGGTCAGCTCGGCAAAGGGGTTACGCGGAATAAACGAGGTCAGCATGCTCGGCAGATTCAGTGTGGCCACCTGGCCCATGCGCGCCTGCAGCTGTTCTTCACGGGCGAGTTCCTGTGCGCCGGCAACCAGGCCTTCGGCATTCAGACCGAACAGCTGCGCCACGGCAATACCGATAACGGCGGCGATCAGGGTGGTCAGCAGCAGGGTGCCGATCGACAGGATGCTGATCTTGCCCAGTGAGCCGGCGCTTTTGAGGCGGGCAACGGCGGCCAGAATCGAAACCAGTACCAGCGGCATCACAATCATGTGCAGCAGGCGTACGTAGCCGTAGCCGACCAGATTGACCCATTCCAGCGTGCGGATGAGCAGTTCATGGCCGGGGCCGTAGGTGATGTGCAGGCCCAGACCGAACAGGGCGCCGAGCGCCAGTCCCATCAGTACCCGTCGTGAGAGTGTCCACTGCCCCTGTCCGCAGCGGGCCAGCAGTATCAGCAGGCCGGCGAACAGCGCCAGATTGAAAAGAACCAAACCACTTGTCATGGCCATCGACTCCTGTAGTAATAATTATTTTTGGTCACGGCGCGGGTATAAAAACGAAATACCATGTGCCTATCGGGCGCGGATTCTAATAAATGCCCTATATGCCCGCATGGGTATTTACGCTTTATTTAAATCACTGCTGTATCCGTAATATTTATATTCTTCGGAGATATATTAAGGCCCGTATTTGCGCGTAATAACGGAATATTCACTCGTAATACAGCGCCTTATTGCGCGAACACGACGTCCTGCCGCGGGCGGGGTTCAGATCAAAACAGCGGGCGTTTTTGCGCCGCAGGCGGCACGGCTGACTATGCTAGCTCCAAGTGGAGTCTCAACCGGGACGAGGCTCTGGCGAAAGTAACGCAGACAGGTGGGCGTATGATTCGGGCGAGTATCGATGGCTATAGCGTTGAGGTGGCCGAGGGCACAACAATCTTCGCAGCGGCGCAGCAGGTGGGCGTGCGCATTCCCGGCCTCTGCTATCTGAATCGAGAGGGCGAGAAGATTCCCTGCGATCTGTGCCGGGTCGAGATCGATGGGCAGGCAGACACGGTGCGGGCCTGTCGCAGCGAACTGCGTGAGGGGATGGTGATCCATACCCGTTCCGATGCCCTCAGCGTCCATCGTCGTCAGGCATTGACCCGCATTCTGTCGGATCATTACGCCGATTGCGAAGCGCCCTGCCGCAAGGCCTGTCCCGGTGAGGTCGATATTCAGGCCTACCTCTACCATATTGCCCGCGGCGAACTGGCCGAGGCGGTACGCATCGTCAAGCAGCGCCTGCCCATGCCTCTGTCGATCGGGCGTATCTGCCCGGCCTTCTGCGAAACGGCCTGTCGCCGTGCGCTGGTCGATGAGCCGATTGCGATCCGCCAGACCAAGCGCCATGCCGCCGATTATGAACTGACGGCCGATATTCCCTATGTGCCGGAAAAAGCACCGGCCTCCGGCAAACGTGTGGCTATTGTGGGCGCAGGCCCCGGCGGACTGAGTGCAGGCTTCTATCTGACCGCCGCCGGTCATCAGGCCGATCTCTTCGAGATGATGCCAGAGCCCGGCGGCTGGCTGCGCTATGGCATCCCCGAATTTCGTCTGCCCAAGGCGGTGCTCGACAAGGAGATCGAGCTGATGAGCCTCAACGGCATGCAGATTCACTGCAACCGCAAGCTCGGACGCGATTTCACCCTGCAGCAGCTTTCCGATGAGTACGATGCCGTGCTGCTGGCGATCGGTGCGTCGAAGGCGGTGGCGGTTGATTATCCCGGTTCCAGTCTGCCCGGATGTCATCTGGGGGTGGAGTTTCTGACGGCGGTTGCCCTTGGCAAGGCACCGCCCTGCGGCAGGCGGGTGGCGGTGATCGGCGGCGGTAATACCGCCATTGACTGTGCCCGCACAGCGCTGCGCCTAGGCAGTGAGGTAACCCTGATCTATCGCCGCAGTCGTGATGAGATGCCGGCTGAAGCCTATGAAGTGGATGCCGCTGAGGCCGAAGGGGTTCGCCTGCTGCTGATGACCGCTCCGGTGGCCAACCGTGCCGGCGCGGATGGTGCGCTGGCCGAAGTGGAGCTGGAGACGATGCGTCTGGGCGCGCCCGATGCCTCCGGCCGCCGTCGTCCGGAACCCACCGGTGAGCGTTTCGTCGAGCCCTTCGATACGCTGATTGCGGCGGTGTCCCAGGAGCCGGATGTTGCCTGCTTTGAGGCGGCGGAAAACCAGCCGGACGGTTTCAGGATACCGCTCAGTCGCTGGAACACCGCTGAAGCGGATGGCTGGAGCCAGTATCTGGGGCGTGGCCGCCTGTTTGCGATCGGTGATTTTCGTCGTGGCCCGGCCAGCGCCATCGAGGCGATCGGGGATGGGCGCAAGGCGGCGATCGCCATTGATTATCTGTTTGCCGATAACCTCGAGGCACTGCCGCGCAGCCCCTTCAATGCGCGCAAGGAACGCAGCCTCTCCGAAGTGGCGAGGGCGCAGTATGCGGGTGTGGTGCCCGAGCCGAGGGCGAGCATGCCCGAACTCGAAGAGGCAGAGCGCGTGGCCGGTTTTGCCGAGGTCGAACTGGGTTTTCCTGCCGCCGAAGCCGAGCGTGAGGCGCGCCGCTGCATGGAGTGCGGTTGTCAGGTCAACACCCAGTGCGCATTGCGCAATCTGGCTACCGAGTACGGCGTTGAGGAAGAGGCGCTGTTCGGGCCCGATCGGCAGAAGTTTGCGATAGACCGCTCTGCGCCCTTTATTGTCTATGACGCCAACCGCTGCATCAGCTGCGGGCGCTGTGTGGACATCTGCCAGAACGAAGCGGTACATCAGGCGATCAACTTCAGCCGTGATGGCAGCCATACCCGGGTGACCTTCGGCAGTGGTCAGCCGATGGGCGCTTCGGCCTGTGTGCAGTGCGGCAACTGTGTTGATGACTGTCCGGTAGGGGCGTTGGTCGACAGCCGCGACTGCGGTCATAACCGTCCCGAACCGCTGGTCGAACGCGACACCCTCTGCACCTACTGTGGTGTCGGCTGTCGTATCAGCGCCCATGTGGACCCGCGCCGGAATCAGATCCGCTATATCACCGGCTTCAAGGAGTCTCCGGTCAATCAGGGGATGCTGTGCGTCAAGGGGCGTTATGGTTTCGATTTTATTGGTTCCGAGCAGCGCCTGACCCGGCCTTTGGTCAGAAAGAATGGCACGCTGGTGCCGGTCAGCTGGGAAGAAGCGCTTGATACCGTGGCCCGGCGCTTTGGGGCGATCAAGCAGAGTTTCGGTCCCAGAGCGCTGGCGGGCTTTTCCTCGGCCAAGACCACCAACGAGGACAACTTTGCCTTCCAGAAATTCGTGCGCCGGGTGCTGGGCTCGAACAATGTTGATCACTGTGCCCGTCTTTGCCACGCCTCAACCGTGGTGGGGCTGCGCGGTGCGCTCGGCAGCGGTGCGATGACCAACGATATTCCGAGTATTCAGGATTCGGATCTGATCTTTATCATCGGCTCCGATACCACTGCCGCTCATCCGATTATTGAGTCGCACCTCAAGCAGCAGATCGTCAGTGGCAAGGCTCGACTGATCGTGGCCGATCCGAAGCGGATCCGTATGGCTGATCTGGCCGAGCTGTATGTGGCTCAGCGTCCTGGCACGGATGTCATGCTGCTCAATGGCCTGATGCGAGAAATCATTCTCAACGGCTGGGAGGACAAGGCCTATATCGAGGCCCGTTGCGAAGGCTTTGATGCCCTCAAACAGGAGGTGCTGCAGGAGAAGTACAGCGCGGAGCGGGTCGAGCAGGTGACCGGCGTGCGGGCCGAAGATGTGCGTGCCATGGCACAGATGATCGGTCGAGCCCGGCGCACGGCAATCTACTATTCGATGGGGATTACCCAGCACACGACCGGGCGTGACAATGTCTGGTCGATCGCGAACCTGCAGATGCTGTGCGGCAATGTGGGCGTATCCGGAGGGGGGATCAACCCGCTGCGCGGGCAGTCGAATGTGCAGGGCTCCTGCGACATGGGGGCACTGCCGACCAGTTATCCCGGTTATCAGGCGCTGGATGATGCCCAGGTGCGGACACGTTTTGCCGAGGTCTGGGGTTGTACGGCCGAAGAGCTGGATGATCAGCCGGGTCTGACCATTACCGAGGTGATTGACGGCATGATCGCCGGTTCAGTGAAAGCGCTGTATGTGATGGGTGAGAACCCGGTGTTGTCCGATCCCGATCAGTACCACGTGGTCGAAGGGCTGAATGCGGTCGATTTTCTGGTAGTGCAGGATATCTTCCTCACCGAAACCGCGCAGTTTGCTGATGTGGTGCTGCCGGCCTATGCCTTCGCCGAAAAAAGCGGCCATTTCACCAATACCGAGCGCCGGGTGCAGAGGCTCAACCCGATTGTGCAGGCGCCGGGTGAGGCCCGTGAGGACTGGCGCATTGTGCAGGATCTGGCCAATGCCATGGGGTGCGACTGGCACTATACCTCGGTGCGTGACATCACGGACGAAATCAACCAGCTGGTGCCTCAGTATGCCGGCATCACCTGGGCGCGCGTTGGCCTGGCCGGATTGCAATGGCCCTGTCCGGATATCCACCACCCGGGCACGCCGATCCTGCATACGGAAACCTTTTCCCGCGGCAAGGGGCTGATGGCCGCGATCGAATTCAAATATGCCGCTGAGTTGCCGGATGCCGAATATCCGCTGGTGCTGACAACGGGCCGACTGCTGGAGCAGTTCCATACCGGTACCATGAGCCGCAAGACCAAAGGGCTTGATCAGCTGGCCGGGCCGCGGGTCAGTATCGCGGTGCAGGATGCCGAGGCAAGGGGGATCGGTAATGGTGATCCGGTGCGTGTAACGACCCGGCGCGGAGCGATCGAAACCTATGCCTTTGTTACCAAGCGCATGCAGCCGGGCGTGCTGTTTGTACCTTTTCATTTCGAGGAGGCGCCTGCCAACCGTCTGACCAATGCGGCGATTGATCCCTTTGCCAAGATTCCGGAATACAAGGTCTGCGCTGCCCGGCTGGAAAAACTCGACAGAGCACCGGAGGCTGAGCATGTGATCCCGAGGCGTCGGCTGTTCTCGCTCGAAGAAGATCAGGAGCACTGATGCTTTGCTGAGCAAACAGAGAGAGCGTGCTTCAAGGCTCTGTAAAAGCGCATTGACAGCGCAGCGCAGCTGAGTAGAATGCGCCCCACGTTGAACGCAGCGCCGCT
>CAYWUD010000009.1:0-21539 GCA_964461355.1 uncultured Pseudomonadales bacterium
GTGAGTTTCTTGGTCAGGTCGAGCAGGACAGTAGTCTGTTCTACCAGAACATGAACGAGGTCATGCTGGCTCAGGATTATCAGGATCTGACCGGCCAGGTGATCAAAAAGGTTGTGGCTCTGGTACAGGAAGTTGAGTCCAGTCTGGTAGGACTGGTAAGGATGGCCAGTCAGGTCGATCAGCTCACCGGTATCAAGCACGACCTGCTGGAGCAGGACAACGAGCCCGTCGTCGAGGCTGAAGAGCCGAACTACGCGGGGGAAGGGCCGCAGATCAACAAGGAAGCGCCGGATGTGGTGTCCGGTCAGGATGATGTTGATGATCTGCTGTCCAGTCTCGGATTCTAAACAATAAAAGTCACAGGAGACCTGCCAAGATGCTCAATGCGGACGAAGAAATCCTGCAGGATTTTCTGACCGAGGCCGGTGAGATTCTGGAGCTGTTGTCAGAACAGCTGGTAGATCTGGAAAACCGCCCTGACGATGCGGATCTGTTGAACGCCATTTTCCGGGGCTTTCACACCGTAAAGGGGGGGGCAGGTTTCCTGCAATTAACCGAACTGGTAGAGACCTGCCACGTTGCCGAGAACGTGTTCGACACCTTGCGCAATGGAAAGCGGCATGTGACGCCTGATCTGATGGACGTTGTGCTGCAGGCGCTCGATACCATCAATCTGCAGTTTTCCCAGGTCCGTGATCGTGAGGAAATGACGGCGGCCAATGAGACCTTGATTCGGGCGCTGACCCTGCTTGCTGAGCCGGAAGGTGCGGTACCCGAGGTTTCTGCGCCAGTGGAGCCTGAGGTGCCTGTATCGGCTGCAGTGGAGCCTGCTATCGATAGCGATCACGCGATCAGTGACGAGCATTTTGAAGAGCTGGTCAGTGCCTTGCAGGAAGAGGTAGAACCCGTGATGGCCGAGCCCGAGGGTGCGGTTGATTTTGCTGCGGGCGCTGCGGCCGGTGATGAGATTACCGAAGAAGAGTTTGAGGAGCTGCTCAATCAGCTTCACGGCAGTGGTGCCATCAAGGGCCCTGCGCCTGCCGATGCCGCTGTAGACGAGGCTCCTGCTGCGCCTGCTCCGGAAAATAGTGCGCCGAGCGTCGGGACATCTTCCGGTGCGGATGATCACATCACCGAGGATGACTTCGAGGCACTGCTTGATCAGCTGCATGGCACGGGCCATGGGCCGGGTGGCGCTGCTCCAGCCAAGTCGGAAGAGGTGCGCCCGCCTGAGCAGAAACCGGCCGCCTCTGCGCCGGCACCTGTCCCCCCTGTGGCCAAGCCCCTGGCAGACAGTTCCGAACCCAAGCCCGCTGCGGCTGCCAAGGCACCGCCGGCGCCTCCTGCGCGTGAGTCCAAGCAGCCTGCTGCCGAAACAACGGTACGGGTAGATACGGCACGGCTTGACGAGATCATGAATATGGTCGGCGAGCTGGTGCTGGTGCGAAACCGTCTGGTGCGTCTGGGCTTGGCCAGCGGTGATGAGGCAATGTCGAAGGCTGTGGCGAACCTCGATGTGGTTACCGGCGACCTGCAGATGTCGGTTATGAAAACCCGCATGCAGCCGATCAAGAAAGTATTCGGTCGTTTTCCGCGTGTTGTACGGGATATGGCACGCAATCTGAAAAAGGAAATCAAGCTCGAGCTGGTGGGTGAAGAGACCGATCTTGACAAGAACCTGGTCGAAGCGCTGGCCGATCCGCTGGTTCACCTGGTGCGCAATGCCGTCGATCATGGCGTCGAGATGCCCGAAGAGCGCGAGCAGGCCGGCAAGCCCCGTCAGGGTAATGTGGTTCTGTCCGCTCAGCAGGAGGGTGATCACATCCTGCTGTCGATCAGTGATGATGGTTACGGTATGGATCCCGAGAAACTACGCGCCAAGGTCGTGGAAAAGGGATTGATGGATCAGGATGCCGCAGACCGCCTGACCGACAAGGAATGCTACAACCTCATCTTTATGCCCGGTTTTTCCACCAAGGTTGAGATTTCCGATATCTCCGGCCGTGGTGTGGGTATGGATGTGGTCAAGACCAAGATCAACCAGCTCAACGGTTCGATCGATATCTATTCCAAGCAGGGTGAAGGTACGCGGATCAATATCAAGGTGCCGCTGACTCTTGCGATCATGCCGACACTGATGGTTATGCTCGGAGATCAGGCATTTGCCTTCCCGCTGGTGAATGTCAGCGAGATCTTCCATCTTGACCTGACCAAGAGCAATATTGTCGACGGTCAGGAGGTCATTATCGTCCGCGACAAGGCCATACCGCTGTTTTACCTCAAGCGCTGGCTGCTTAAGGATGCGAAGAAGATCAAGGAAGCTCTGCCGCTTGAGGAAGATCCGATCCAGCTCGAGACTCCAGCCGCCGTCATGCGTGAGGAGCATCCACGCGAAGGTCATGTGGTTATTGTGACCATCGGTTCGCAGCGTGTCGGTTTTGTGGTCGATCAGCTCGTTGGCCAGGAAGAAGTCGTCATCAAACCGTTGGGACGCATGCTTCAGGGGACGCCGGGCATGGCCGGTGCGACCATCACAGGGGATGGGCGTATCGCATTGATTCTGGATGTACCGAGCATGCTGCAGAAGTATGCCCGCAAGCTGGCAACGCACGCGGCCTAGTTGTTTAGGGAGAAGCTATTGTGCCGATCAAAGTATTGATCGTTGATGATTCAGGATTTTTTCGCCGGCGCGTAGAAGAAATTTTAAAAACCGATCCTTTTATTCAGGTGGTTGGCTCCGCCGCCAACGGCGAGGAAGCCATCCGTCTGAATCGGGAGCTGAAGCCGGATGTCATAACGCTCGATATCCAGATGCCGGTGATGGATGGTATTACGGCGCTGCGCAAGATCATGCGTGAGCAGCCTACGGCTGTGCTGATGTTCTCCTCGCTGACCCGGGACGGCGCCAAGCCGACCCTGGAGGCGCTGGAGGCCGGAGCGCTTGACTATATTCCGAAAAATTTCACCGAGCTGGCCAGTGATGCAAACGGTGTGCAAAAGCTCCTGTGTGACAAGGTGCGTGAAGTCAGTCGTGTACCCAAGCACAAGCTGCAGCAGTTGCGTGCTCCTTCCGTTCCGGTTGCTGCCGGAACTGCGCCTCGGGCCGGCACTTCGCATGCTCCGGTAAGTCGTCCGGCCGAGCGCGTCCTGGCATCCTCGGGGCGCAAGCGTTATGACCTGCTGCTGATCGGAACCTCCACCGGTGGCCCCGCAGCCCTGCAGACCGTGTTGACTCAGTTGCCGGCCAATTTCCCGGTACCGATTCTGCTGATCCAGCATATGCCAGCATCCTTTACCGGCGCATTTGCGCGACGGCTGAACGAGCAGTGTCAGATTGAGGTCTGCGAAGCGACGGATCATCAAACCCTCAAGCCTGGTGTGGCCTATCTTGCGCCCGGCGGCAAGCAGATGCTCCTTGATCGTCGGCGTAATCTGCAGATCGTTGATGGTGACCCGCGTGAAAACTACAAGCCCTGTGTCGATCGGAGCTTCGAGTCGGTGGCGGATAATTTCAACGGGCGTGTTCTGGCGATGGTGCTGACGGGCATGGGGGCCGATGGCGCGGAAGGGGCCAAACGCCTCAAGCAGCGTGGTGCCACGGTCTGGGCTCAGGATGAAGCGAGCTGTGTGATCTATGGTATGCCCGCGGCGGTGGTCAACTCAGGCAGCGCTGACAAGGTGCTGGCGCTGGATACGATTGCTGCGCAGCTGGTCGAGGTCTTTTAATCCATGGATCCCCTGAGCCTGCTGGGGCTGTTACTGGGATTGGCAGCCCTGGTCGGAGGGAACTACCTCGAAGGCGGGCACCTCGGGGCTCTGGTCAACGGGCCTGCGGCCATTATCGTGGTCGGGGGCACCGTCGGTGCCGCCCTGATCCAGACCTCCCTGCCCAGCTTCAAACGCGCACTGGTGCTGCTACGCTGGGTGGTTTTTCCGCCGCGCATACAGATCGAAGACGGTATTGCCAAGGTCATTCTTTGGAGTCAGACCGCGCGCAAGGAAGGATTGCTCGGACTTGAACCGGTAGCCGAGCTCGAGCCCGACAGTTTCTGTCGCAAGGGGCTCGAACTGCTGGTCGATGGCTGTGAGCCGGAGCAGATTCGCAACGTGCTTGAGCTTGAGCTCTATGCCATCGAAAGTCGTGATCTGTATGCCGCAAAAGTCTACGAAGGGATGGGAGGCTATGCCCCGACCATCGGTATCATCGGCGCGGTACTGGGCCTGATTCATGTCATGGGTAATTTGGCCGATCCCTCCCGGCTTGGCGCCGGGATCGCGACCGCTTTTGTGGCGACGGTCTACGGTGTCGGTTTTGCCAACCTGCTGCTGTTGCCGGTGTCGAACAAGTTGAAGGCGATAGTGCGCCAGGGCTCGCAGTATCGGGAAATGCTGATCGAGGGTTTGCTGTCGATTGCCGATGGGGAAAACCCCAAGGCCATTGAGCTCAAGCTCAAGGGCTTTGTGAGCTGATCGAGGAGTTCCAGGATGCCTCGTCGACATCTGCCTCAGGAACATGAAAATCACGAACGTTGGCTGGTCTCCTATGCCGACTTCATTACGCTGCTGTTTGCCTTTTTCGTGGTGATGTACTCCATCTCCTCGGTCAATGAAGGCAAATACCGCGTGCTCTCCGAAACCCTTGATGAGGCGTTCAGCACCCGTGCGGTGGCGCTGGATGTGATTCCCGTGGGTGATGAGGATCCGAAGGCGCTGGTTGAGCGTGCCGAGCTGGTTTCCACGCAGGAGGGTACCGGCCCCGATCTGAGTGAAGAGCCTGCCCGCGCAGAACCGCTGGCCGCTGCGAAGGCGCTCGAAGCGCTGGAGCAGGAGGTCACGGCTGCGTTCAGCGAGCTCATTGCCGACAAACAATTGACGGTCAGCGGCAACGAACACTGGGTCGAGATCGAGATGAAGTCCGAGCTTTTGTTTGAAAGCGGCGACTCCATGCCCAGCAATGCCGCTTTTGCCATACTCAGAAAGCTCGCAGCGTTGCTGCAGCCCTATGCGAACCCCATTCATGTGGAAGGGTTTACCGATAATCAGCCGATCAATACCGAACGTTTCCCAACTAACTGGGAGTTGTCGGCCGCACGTTCGGCCATGATCGTCAGAATGTTGGCGAACTATGGCGTCAATCCCGCGCAGATGGCGGCCGTCGGTTATGGTGAATTTCGACCCGTCGATAGCAACAAAACGGCCAGCGGACGCGCCAATAACCGTCGTGTGGTGCTGGTTATCTCCCGGAGTCTGGACGTTCGCCGTGGCCTTTATCCTGTAGGTGTGGATAATGCCCAGCCGGACGAGAGCGCGCGATTTAGATGACAGCCTGAAATGGCCTGTAAATTGCTTGCTATTTGTCAGTGACTAGGCACCAAGGAGTATTTCGGCTTGCGCATCTGGACGGTATCCAATCAGAAGGGCGGTGTGGGCAAGACAACCACCGTTGTTTCCCTGGCCGGGCTCCTGGCGCAGTCGGGCAAGCCCGTGGTGCTGCTTGATCTTGATCCTCATGGGTCATTGACCAGTTATTTCGGTCTTGATCCTGATGCGATCAAGCGCGGCGTGTTCGATCTCTTTCAGCACGGCGGCAAGGTTCCACCCGGTCTGGCCGCCAGTCTTCTGCACCCGGTTCCGGGTGAGCCCAATATCCGTATTATTCCGGCCTCCACCGCATTGGCGGTACTGGAGCGAACCTGTCAGAGCCATTCGGGCTACGGGCTGGTGATCTCGCGCGCGTTGGCTCAACTCTGGGATCAGTTTCAGGTCGCCATCATCGACACACCGCCACAGCTTGGCGTGCTGATGGTCAATGCACTGGCAGCCTGCGAGCGTCTGGTGATCCCGGTGCAAACCGAATTTCTGGCGATCAAGGGGCTTGAGCGTATGCTGCGTACCCTCGACATGATCAACCGCTCGCGGCGTAAACCGGTGCCCTATCTGATTGTGCCGACGCTTTTTGACCGACGCACCGGGGCTAGTGTTCAGGGCCTGCGTGGCATGCGCAACAGTTATCCGGAACAGATCTGGCGTGGCTATATTCCGATCGATACCAAGTTCCGTGACGCCAGTCAGCTGGGTATGGTGCCTTCGTCCTATGCCGAGGACAGTCGGGGTATTCAGGCCTACAAGGTGCTGCTCAAGGATCTGCTGCAGACTACACAAGCGCATACACCTGCTTCGGCGGTTAACGGATGATGGCCAGGACACAGACGCGATGAGCATGAACAAGACGCCTCAGGAGATTGGTCACAAGCCCGGTGCCGAAGTGCAGAATTACCTCGACTTTCTGCTGCAGGAAGCCACGACTCCCTTTGAAGAGCCCGAGGACATCGCTGCTGTTGAGTCGACCCGCGCGGCGCCGAAGATCGAGCGTCCGACGCCCGAGGAGCATCAGCTACAGGCTCAAGCGATCGCGGCGCGCGCAACGCCGCTGGTCAAGCCGGTGCTCGAGGCCCCGCAGATACTGCCGCACATTACACCGGCACCGCTGACGGTGGCCGAGCCGGATACGCAAACCGTCATCGCCGATGTGCCCGCAGCGGAAGTGGTGAGCGAACCCGAATTGCCGCTGCAGCCAGAGGCAGGTGGAGTGGACGAGCACTCTGATGCGCTGCCTGACCCGTTTCAATGTCTGCTGTTTGAAGTCGGCACCCTCAAACTGGCTGTGCCGCTGATGGAGCTTGGTGCTATCTGTCAGCTGCTTGAGCCGTTGACGCCGCTTTTCGGTCAGCCGGACTGGTACCTTGGCATCTACAGCTTTCAGGGGCGCAATATTCGCGTAGTCGATACCGGGCACTGGGTCCTGCAGGATCGATACAGTGCCGAACTCAAGAAGCAGTATCAGTTTCTGCTGACCTTTCCGGATCAGGATTGGGGGCTTGCGGTCAGCTCATTGCACGAAGCCGTGCAGATCCGTCAGTCGGAAGTGGCCTGGCGAGCGATCCGCGAAACCAGCCCCTGGATGGCCGGTGTCGTACGCAAGCATATGTGTGCTCTGCTGGACATGGAGCAGTTCGCACGTTGTTTTACTCCAACCGAACAGCGCTAAGGCGCTATCATTATTTGAGATTATCCTTCGCTCACGCCAGGAATAGGGAGCACGCCTTATGAGTACACAAATGGCACAGACCGCGGATGACCAGGTGCTGCAATGGGTTACCTTCAAGCTGGATGCTGAAACCTACGGCATCAATGTAATGCAGGTACGTGAAGTCCTGCGTTATACAGAAATCGCCCCGGTGCCTGGGGCGCCGGAATATGTGCTGGGTATTATTAACCTGCGCGGCAACGTGGTGACCGTGATCGATACCCGCTGTCGTTTTGGCCTGCCGTCGGCTGAAATTACCGACAATACCCGTATCGTGATTATCGAAGCGGAAAAACAGGTCATCGGTATTCTGGTCGACAGCGTGGCCGAAGTCGTTTACCTGCGTCAGTCCGAGATCGAAACCACGCCGAATGTGGGCAATGAAGAAACCGCCAAGTTCATCCAGGGCGTTTGCCACAAGAACGACGAGCTGCTGATTCTGGTCGAACTCGACAAGATGATGAGCGACGAAGAATGGGCCGAGCTCGCACAGCTGTAGGCCGTTGGAACTGTCTGTGTCGTACGAGATCTATTCGATTCTGCTGGCCGTACTGCTGGTGCTCGGGTGTCTTCAGCTGATCTGCTGGAGACGCCTGAATCGTTCCATCAGTCACCTTGAAACCGAGCTGGCTGCGGTCAAGCAGCAGCTGCAGGCGGTTACATCCGGCGCGCTCGGTGTCGGTCGCAGACTGCAGCAGACCGAAGCCCGGCTGGCCCAGGCGCTGGATCGGCAAAATCGGATCGAACAGAAAGACAGCGCTTCATTGCCTTACACCCAGGCGGGCAAGCTCCTGCGCATGGGGGCTTCGGTCGAAGAGGTGATGGAAGCCTGCGGTCTGTCGCGTGCCGAAGCCTCCCTGGTGGAGCTGCTTAACCGTTCGGAACCACGGCGCCGCTGACCGAGCCGGAACCTGCTATCGGCTCTGCTTGCCTGCATCCTGCGGCGTCTTACCTTCCAGCCGATACACCAGAGCAATGATCGACGCCACGGCCACATAGAGTTCGCGGGGGATCTCATTGCCGATATCGAGCAGCATCAGGAGTTTGACCAGCTCCGGGTTTTCACAGATCGGTATTTCGTACTCGCGGGCCAGCTCGATAATGGCTTCGGCCAGAGCCTCCTCGCCTTTGGCATTGACGGTCGGGGCCTTCTGACCGTCGTACCGGAGGGCGACCGCTTTCTGCGGCGGTTGGGGGGTGTCCTGCGTCATCAGGCCTCCAGATGCAGTCGTCGCTGATCGAGCTCGGTTGTCGTGCGCTGCATGGCCCCCGGGTTGGCTGCCACAGTGCATTCTTCGACCCCTTCGCTTTTGAGCATGTCGGTAAAACCCGGCAGGGCGGCCTGCAACTCACGCAGGGTGTGCGGGTGTTCGGCCCAGAACTGAACGTCGAGTTTGGGTTTTCGAAAATAAACACTGGCGTAGATCGCGCCGGTTTCCGGTCGCTCCAGCCGTAACTGCAGTTGCCAGACCTGGTCCTGGCGTTCGGGCCTGCTGTCAGTACCACCCTGTTTATCATCCGGTGTGTGCTGAATATGCAGCTGCAGCCAGTGCAGCTGTTGATCGACGCGGAAGGGTAACTCAAGCCAGAACTGATGGGTGGGCCGTGTTTCATCGGCGGATGTGCTGCTTTGCAGTTGCAACAGCTGATGCAACTGGCTCTGCTCCTGATTGTGACGCAGCCAGTGTGCCATCCGCTTCAGCAGCGTACCGGTATCCTGCAGTTTTTCCTGTGCACTGGCTTTCTGCGGAAAGGCATAGCTGAAGCTTGGCAGTTGCAGTGTCAGGGGCTGAGGTTCCGGGTTCTGTTGCGCCGAGGTCGGTGGTGCGAGTTTCTGCAGCAGCGCACCGAGCAGCAGGGGCAGCGCAACCGGTGCTGAGGCCGAGCCAGCCAATAGCCGCACGGCAAGGTCAATGCCAGCCGACGCGGAGGGAGCCTCGGTGCGGGCCGGTGCGGCATCCAGGGACAGGGTACTGAGCTGCTGTGGCAGCTGCTGGGCGAGCGGTGGACGTTGCTGCTCGACCCAGCGGGCCAGTTGTTCGGGTTGGGTAAGCTGGGCGAGATCGGGCAGCTTCAGCAGCAGTGGCATTACCTGAGTGAGCTGTTCGCCGATCGTGCGTGCTTCGGCCCCGCTGGGTGGCTGTGCCAGCAGGCGGGTATCCAGGGGCGGGGGGGCGTTGTCCTGAATGCGTGCACTGAGTTGCTGAATTTCGGCATTCAGCTGCGCCGTGGGCGCACTGATCGAACCGGGCTGCAGGCGGATCTGATCGCCACTGAGGCTGAAACGCACCTCCATGCCCGGTTTGAGATCCAGTGCGGTACTGAGCAAAAAGCGTTGTCCCTGAAGCAGGATCGAGACCAGGTGTTCGCCCTTGGGATCGGCCACAATCACCGGGACACTCGGCGGCATGACCGGATCCCAGCGCGCCAGAACCTGGCCATTCTGAGGCTGGCTTAACAGGGCCATCAAGGTTGCACGCAGCTGGGTCTGTGTCGTGGCACTGCCATCGACAGGCAAGGCCTGCTGGCCGGTTTTACTGGCGCTACTTATCTGGGTAACCAGATTGGAAAGTTGGCGCACGAGATCGGTTCTATCCATCTGCGAGCAGTTTTTTTGTATATAATTCCCATCCTCAACTAGAACCATACGCTTTTTTTGGGCGCCGCGCCTGTGGGTACGGTGCTGAGGGGGACTCTTGGCAGCAGCTTTTACGCTTGAAGCCAGCAATTTAAGTGCCGAACGGGATGATCGAACCCTGTTTCAGGGCCTCTCGTTCCAGATACAGCCGGGCGAGCTGTGGCAGATTGCCGGCCCGAACGGATGTGGCAAGACAACCCTGCTGCGTATTCTTGCCGGTCTCAGTGATGATTTCAGTGGTGCCTTGCGCTGGTGTGGTGAACCCATGGCGCGAGTCCGGCTGGCCTTTCGCCAGGCGCTGTTGTACGGCGGCCATCTGGCCGGTGTCAAACTGAACCTGTCGCCGGAGGAAAATCTGCGCTGGTTTATGGCGCTGCATCAGCCGGTTGAACGCACCGCACTCCTGGCAGCACTGGCTGCGGTGGGGCTGGCCGGCTATGAAGATCAGCCCTGTCACAGTCTGTCTGCCGGTCAGCAGCGCCGTGTGGCGCTGGCCCGGCTGGTGCTCTCTCGCCAACCGCTGTGGATTCTTGATGAACCCTTCACCGCCATCGATCTTGACGGTGTTGCCGCACTCGAAGCACAGCTCAAGGCCCATGTAGATGCGGGCGGGGCGGTTATTGTGACCACCCATCATCGCCTGGGACTGGATTTTGCCGGTTTAAGACGACTGGATCTGGAGCGGGGAGTGGTGCTGTGAATTCGATTGACGTTTCGATCCTGTCGGCATTTCGGGCGCTGTGCACACGTGATCTGCAGCTCGCCGTGCGCCATCGTGGCGATCTCGCTAACCCGCTGCTGTTTTTTGTGGTGGTCTGTGCGCTGTTTCCGTTGGGGGTCAGCCCCGAGCCGGGGCAGCTGGCACTGCTGTCTGGCGGGGTGATCTGGATTGCCGCGCTGCTGGCTACGCTGCTGTCGCTGGACAGCCTGTTCCGTTCCGATTTTGACGACGGCGCACTGGAGCAGCTGCTGCTTGCCCCGCAGCCCCTGTTTTTGCTGGTGCTGGCCAAGGTGCTGGTGCACTGGCTCAGCACCGGGCTGCTGCTGACGCTGCTGACGCCCCTGCTGGCGGTGATGCTCAACCTGCCCGAGCCCGCTTACCCGGCCCTGCTGGCGGGGCTTTTTCTCGGGACACCGCTGCTGAGTCTGATCGGCGCCATTGGCGCGGCGCTGACCGTCGGGCTGCGCCGGTCCGGGGTATTGCTGTCGCTGTTGATCCTGCCCCTGTATATTCCGGTACTGATCCTTGGCACCAGTGCTGTTTCGGCGGCAGCGGCGGGTCTGCCCTATAGTGGGCAGCTGCTCTGGTTGGGGATGCTGTTGGTGTCGGGGGGCACCCTGGCACCCTTTGCAATCGCAGCCGGATTGCGCATCAGTCTGTCCAGCTAGTCGATGCGCGCGTTTTTCCTAATAAGAAAAGGTTACTGATAGATGTCGTGGAACTGGTTTCATCGTTTGGCTTCGCCCAGGTGGTTCTACCAACTCAGTGGGCGCTGGCAGCCGGCGCTGCTGGCCTGCTCGCTGTTACTGCTGATCATCGGGCTCGGTTGGGGGCTGCTGTTTGCACCCGCCGATTACCAGCAGGGCAACAGTTACCGCATTATCTTTGCCCATGTCCCGGCTGCCTTCCTGGCACAGGCGATCTATCTGGCCATCGCCCTCGCGGGTGCTGTCAGTCTGATCTGGAAGCTCAAGCTGGCGGATATGCTGGCCGAGACGGCTGCGCCTGTCGGGGCGTCCTTTACCTTTCTGGCCCTGGTCACGGGGGCGATCTGGGGCAAGCCGACCTGGGGGACCTGGTGGATCTGGGACGCCCGCCTGACGTCGATGCTGATTCTGCTGTTTCTTTATTTCGGTCTGATCGCTCTGAGGGGGGCGATTCAGAGTCAGACGGTTGCAGCCAAGGCAACCGCGTTGCTGGCGCTGGTGGGTGCCGTCAACATTCCGATCATCAAGTACTCGGTTGAATTCTGGAATACGCTGCATCAGCCCGCCACGCTCAAGCTCACCGAGAAGCCGGCGATGGCGCTGGAGATGCTGCTGCCGTTGCTGCTGTGCATCGTTGCCTTTTATCTGTTTGCCACCTGGGCGGTTGTGGCCCGGCTGCGCAACACGATTATCTGGCGCGAACGACGCAGCCAATGGGTTACGCAACTGCTGGGGGAGGAGAAGTAACATGCAGTTCGAGTCGTTTTCGGCCTTTGTCGCCATGGGCGGGCATGGGCTCTATGTGTGGCTGAGTTTTGCCATCACCTTGCTGATTCTGGCGTATAACCTGATCAGTCCCTGTCTGACCGAGCGTCAGCTCAAGCAGCAGCTGCGCCGGCGTCTGCGCCGTCAGGAGGTGCGCCCATGAATGCGGCCCGTCGTCAGCGTCTGCTGATTGTGCTGTTTATTCTGGTCGGGGTGGGGCTGGCGGTAACGCTGGCCCTGTTTGCCCTGCGCGAGAACATCAACCTGTACTATTCGCCGACTCAGGTACTGGCCGGCGAAGCGCCGGCCCATGCCCGGATTCGTGGCGGCGGGCTGGTGGTGCCGGGCTCTCTGGTCCGTGATGCGGACAGTCTCAAGGTGCGCTTTGCGATCACCGATGGGGCCGCCACCATGACGGTAACCTACGAGGGTATCCTGCCGGACCTGTTTCGTGAGGGGCAGGGCATCGTAGCGACCGGGCGTCTGAATGCCGAGGGTGTGCTCGAAGCCGAAGAGGTGCTCGCCAAGCATGACGAAAACTACATGCCGCCCGAGGTTCAGGAAGCGATCGACAAGGCGCACGGTGGTGGCGATGCCAGCGAGCAGGAGAACCGCGGATGATTCCTGAACTCGGTCATCTGGCGCTGATTCTGGCGCTCTGTCTTGCCGTGCTGCAGGGCATTATTCCACTGTGGGGCGCGCAGCGTGGCGACGCCCTGTGGATGGGGCTCGGTCGATCGCTCTGCTGGGGGCAGTTTCTGATGATGCTGGTGGCCTTTGCCAGCCTAACGCTGGCCTTTGTCACCGATGATTTTTCCGTTGCCTATGTCGCCAACAACTCCAACAGTCTGTTGCCGCTGCCTTACAAGTTCAGTGCGGTCTGGGGGGCGCACGAAGGCTCGCTGCTGCTGTGGGCGTTGATGCTGTCGGGCTGGAGCTTTGCCGTCAGTCTGTGCAGCCGCAATCTGCCGCCAGAGATGCTGGCGCGGATTCTGGCTGTGATCGCCTGGATCAGCTGCGGCTTCCTGCTGTTCATGCTGCTGACCTCCAACCCCTTTACGCGTCTGCTGCCGAACATGCCGGCCGATGGCTCCGACCTCAATCCGCTGCTGCAGGACTTTGGCCTGATCGTGCATCCGCCGATGCTGTATATGGGGTATGTCGGCTTTTCAGTTGCCTTCGCTTCGGCGATTGCCGCCCTGATCGGCGGTCGCCTGGATGCCGCCTGGGCGCGCTGGTCGCGTCCCTGGACCATGATCGCCTGGGCCTTTCTGACGCTGGGCATTGCGCTGGGCAGCTGGTGGGCCTACTACGAACTCGGGTGGGGCGGCTGGTGGTTCTGGGATCCGGTTGAAAACGCGTCCTTGATGCCCTGGCTGGTCGGCACGGCGCTGATGCACTCGCTGGCGGTAACCGAGAAGCGCGGGGTGCTGAAAAGCTGGACCGTGCTGCTGGCGATCTTTGCCTTCTCGCTCAGTCTGCTGGGCACCTTCCTGGTCCGCTCGGGCGTCTTGACCTCGGTGCATGCCTTTGCCACGGATCCTGCACGCGGCACCTTTATTCTGGCGTTCCTGTTGCTGGTGGTGGGCGGCAGCCTGACCCTGTATGCCCTGCGGGCGCCGGTGGTGAAAAGTCAGGTGGGCCTCGGGCTGCTGTCACGCGAGCTGTTTCTGCTGCTCAATAACCTGCTGCTGGTTGTGGCTGCGGCGATGATTCTTCTGGCTACGCTCTACCCGCTGCTGATCGATGCTCTGGGAATGGGCAAGATCTCGGTGGGACCGCCCTATTTCAACGCCATGTTCGTGCCCCTGACCTGGCTGTTGCTGGTGACCTTTGCGCTCGGCGTGCGCGCCCACTGGAAAAGCTCACCGCTCAGTTACCTGCGCCAGCAGCTGCTCCGGGTGTTACCGGTCGCCGTCATCGTGGGTACGGCACTGCAGTTTGTGCAGGGCGGCGATTACCGGTTTTCGGTGCTGATCAGCCTGATTCTGGTGGCCTGGGTCGTGCTGGTGATCGGCCTTGATGTCGCCCAGCGGCTACAGGGCAGGGGGCTTTTCGGGCTGCTGCGTCTCAAGCCTGCGTATCTGGGTATGCAGCTGGCGCATTTCGGGGTCGCTATTGCCGTAGTCGGCGCGGCCATGACCTCGGCCTATACCGAGGAGCGCAGTCTGCGCATGGCTCCGGGCGAGGGCCACCTGCTGGCCGGTTACGAGTTCGAGTTCACCGGTGTAGAGCACCGTGAAGGGCCGAACTACAGCTCCGATTACGGCACGCTGGTGGTGCGCCGTGATGGCCGTGAACTGACGACCCTGCATCCGGAAAAACGTTTTTATGTGGTCCAGCGCATGAGCATGAGCGAGGCGGGGATCGATCCCGGTCTGACGCGTGATCTTTATGTGGCGCTCGGTGAGGACCTGGGCGACGGCGCCTGGGCTGTGCGGTTGCAGGTCAAGCCGTTTGTCCGCTGGCTGTGGCTCGGTGCGCTGCTGATGGCGCTGGGTGGCTTTATTGCGGTCTGTGATCGCCGCTATCGTCTGGGCGATGCGCGTGGTCGCGCCACGCCCGCTCATCAATCGGTCGAGGGGGTGTGCTGATGCGTCGCTGGATGTTGTTTGTACCGCTGGCTCTGTTTCTGCTGCTGGCCCTGTTTCTGTTCAAGGGGCTGTTTCTGCAGAAGGATCTTCTGCCTTCAGCACTGCTGGATCGTCCGTTCCCCGAGTTTTCCTTGCCGACGGTAAAAGACCCCGAGCAGTCGCGTACGCTGGCCGATCTCAAGGGTCAGGTTGCGCTGGTCAATGTCTGGGCCACCTGGTGTGCTACCTGCCGTGTCGAGCATCCGTTTCTTAACCGCCTGGCGGCAGAAGAGGGGATTGCCATCTACGGCATCAACTACAAGGATGATCAGGTCGAAGCGCGGCGCTGGCTTGCGCAGCTGCATGACCCCTATCGCTGGAGTGTCAATGATGCAGAGGGTCGGCTGGGCCTGGATCTGGGCGTCTATGGCGCTCCGGAAACCTATGTCATCGATGCTGCGGGCGTGATTCGCTACAAGCATGTGGGTGAGCTTAACGAGACGGTATGGATCGAACAGATTGCGCCGCTGGTGCGCCAGCTTGAGCAGGAGGCGGCCGATGATGCCTAGGCTTCGCAGCACACTGATACTGCCGCTGTTGCTCAGCGGATTTAGCTGGGCGGCAATCGATACCTACAACTTCGAGGATGACGCCAGGCGCCAGCGGTTTACGCAATTAACCGAAGAGCTGCGCTGTCCGAAGTGTCAGAACCAGAACATTGCCGATTCCGACGCGCCGATTGCGTTTGATCTGCGCCGCGCGATCTATGAACAGATTCAGCAGGGTGCCAGTGATGCAGAGATCATCGATTACATGGTGCTTCGTTATGGGGATTTTGTTCTCTATCGACCGGCGCTGAACACCCGCACTCTGCTGCTCTGGGGCGGTCCGGTGCTGTTTCTGTTGCTGGGGCTGGTACTGCTGATTGTGCAGATCAGAAGCCGCAGGCAGGAGGCAGGTCCGAAGCCGCTGAGTGCCGAGGAGCAGGCCCGGGTCGAACAACTTCTGGGTGGCCGTCAGCAGGAGCAGGATAAATCATGATGATGCAGTTCTGGATGTTGGCCGCTGCGCTGATTTTGGTCGCAGCGGCTTTTATTGTGTTCCCGCTGTTTCTTCGGGGCATTCGGACAGAGGCCGAACCGGTACAGGAAGCGCTGAACCTTGAGCTCTACCGCCAACGGTTGCAGGACCTGGCCGCCGAGCATGCGGCCGGAGAGCTGGATGATGCGGGTTTCGCTGCGCTCAAGCTTGAAACCGAGCGCGCGCTTCTTGAAGAAGCGGCGCCGCGTGCTGCCGGCCCGCGCCGCACGGGGGCGCGCTGGCTGCCGCTAGCCGCCGCGATTCTGTTGCTGCCGACAAGCCTTGGACTGTACCAGCTCTGGGGGGCGGCTCCGCGGCTTGCCCTGACCGAGCAGCTGCAGCAGACACCGAAAACCCGCGAGGAGATGCTGGCCTGGCTTGCCGCCATGGAGCAGGGGCTGGGGCCGCAACCACCGGCCGAGCAGCTCTATAACCTCGCGCGCAGTTATCAGAGTCTGCGCGAACTGACCGAGGCCGAGCGGCTTTATCGACGTTTGCTCGAGCAGGCCGGCCCGCAGGCCGAGCTGTATGCGCAGCTGGCTCAGCTTCGCTTCATGCAGGCCGGTAATCCGCTTGATGCGCCGATGGGGGAGTACCTCGATCGGGCGCTGGCGCTTGACGGCGATAACATGACGGCGCTCGGACTGGCCGGAATTCGGGCCTTTGAGGGGGCCGATTACCCGGCTGCAGTGGCTTACTGGGGCCGTGCGCTGGAGCTCGAACCCGATGGCGAGGGCGCCGAGGCGTTGAAGCTCGGGATTGCGCGGGCCCGGGTGGCTCAGGCAAGCGTGGCCGAAGATTCTGCGGCTACGACAACTCCGAGTGCTGCGCTGCGCCGCATCGAGCTTCGTGTTGAAGCGCCCGAGGCGGTCGAGCTTCCAGCGTCCGCCCGGGTGTTTGTCTTTGCCAAAGCCAGTACCGGGCCGGCCATGCCGCTGGCCGTGAGCGCCTTCAGTGCACGCGAGCTGCCGCGTACTCTGGTGCTCGACAGTTCGATGGCGATGACCGAAGGGATGAGCCTGGATGATTTCGATCAGGTTGATCTGATCGCGCGGGTCTCGCTCAGCGGCGATGTCAAAAGCGCCGATTACGAAGCGCGCTATGCAAACTACCGCTTTACCGAGCACGATCCGGTAACGCTGCAGCTCAAGGCTGTCCAGCCCTAGATTTTTGGCCCCGCGGGCACTTTATTCTGCAACAGGCCGTCGCTACACTGGCGACGGTTTTTTTATTCCAGGCACCGCCGCAGGCGGCATCGATCGAGTCTTGCATGCGCTTAAAAGCGATCAAACTGTCCGGGTTCAAGTCCTTTGTCGACCCGACCCGGGTCAGCTTTCCCTCCAATATGTGCGCGGTCGTCGGACCCAACGGCTGCGGCAAGTCGAATATTATCGACGCCGTACGCTGGGTAATGGGCGAAAGTTCGGCGAAGAACCTTCGCGGTCAATCCATGACCGATGTCATCTTCAACGGTTCGCGCGGGCGCGGGCCGGTGGGCCAGGCATCGGTGGAGCTCATCTTTGACAACAGTGATCACAGCCTGACCGGAACCTATGCCGCCTACGGCGAGATCTCGGTCAAGCGCAAGGTTTCGCGTGACGGCAAGAACAGTTATTTCCTCAATGGCACCCTGTGTCGGCGGCGCGATATTCAGGACATCTTTCTCGGTACCGGGCTGGGTCCGCGCAGCTATGCGATTATTTCCCAGGGGATCGTCTCCAACCTGATCGAGTCCAAACCCGATGAGCTGCGCGTGTTTATCGAAGAGGCCGCCGGCATCTCCCGGTACAAGGAACGTCGCCGCGAAACCGGAAACCGCATTCGCCGCACGCAGGAAAACCTCGAGCGTCTGGGGGACCTGCGTGAAGAACTCGACCGCCAGTTGCAGCGTCTGGCCCGCCAGGCGCGTGCCGCCGAGCAGTATCAGGCCTATCGCGCCGAGGAGCGGCAGAAAAAGGTCGAGCTGATGGCGTTGCGCTGGCGCAGCGTCAACGAAGACCGTGGCCAGCGCGAGCAGCGCATCCTGCAGACTGAACTTCAGCATGAACGCGTTCTGAGCGAGCAGCGCAGTGCCGAGGCCCGTATCGAAACCCTGCGTGAAACGCAGGTCACCGGGGGCGAACAGCTGCAGCAGGTTCAGGAGCACTACTACAGCCTGGGCGGTGAAATTGCCCGCCTTGAGCAGAATATCGCCCATCGCCGCGAGCGTGGCAGTCAGCTCAAGAGCGATCTCGAGGCGCTTGCGCAGCGGCTCTCGGAAACCGCCGTACTGCTCGAAACCGATCACGAACAGCTGGCGCTTCTGGATGAGGAGCTGCTCGAACTTGAGCCTGAGCTCGAGCTCTGTCTGGAGCGGGTCGAAAGTGAAGCGGAGCGTCTGGCGGATGCGGAAGAGCAGATGCAGGCCTGGCAGGAGCGCTGGGAAGCATTTAACCGCCAGCAGGCCGAGCCCGAGCGTGCGGCTGATGTTGCGCGCACCCATATCGAGCAGCTCGAGCAGCAGCTGCTGCGTCTGGAATCGAGACAGCAGCGCCTGCAGCTGGAACAGCAGGGGCTCGGGTCGGACGAGGATGCCGAGCAGCTGGCACTGCTGGCAGAAGAACGGGCCGAGTGTGCGCTGGAGATCGAGGCGCTGCTGGAAGAACAGAGGACTATCGAAGAGGCCCTCGACGCACTGCAGGCTCGCGATGGGGCGCTGCGCGAAGAGACGCGTCAGGCGCAGGATCAGCTGAGTGAACTCAAGGGCCGCCGTGCTTCGCTGCAGGCGTTGCAGGAAGCGGCGCGCGCCCAGGCATCGGACCATGACCAGTGGCTGGCCGAGCGGGGGCTTGCCGAACAGCCGCGGCTGATGGAACAGATTGCGGTGGCGCCAGGCTGGGAGGCGGCGGTCGAGCAGGTGCTCGGTCCTGCCCTGCAGGCACTGTGCCTCGATCAGCTCGACGTGTTGACCGAGCCACCCCACGGCGACTGGCCGGCGGGCCTGCGAGCCTTTGATCGGGTCAGCGTTTCCGACACCTCGGAGTGCATCAGTTCTGTGATCACCCTGGCTGACCGGGTTGAGGCGCCGGTCGCCCTGCAGGGTGTGCTGGCCAGTGTGCAGCTGGCGGACAGCCGGCAGGAGGCCCTGACCCGCCGGGCAGCGCTCAAGGCCTGGGAGTCGGTCATTACCCCCTGCGGATGCTGGCTGGGCCCCAACTGGCTGGTATTGGCGGCCAATGACGAGGAAGCGGGCGGTCTACTGGCCCGTCAACAGCAGCTGCAGCTGATCGAGGAGCAGATAGAGGTTCAGGAAACCGTCAGTGCCGAACTGCACCGTCGACGTCTGGCGCTGAATGGTGAGGAGCAGCAGCTCCGGGCATCCCTGCGCGATCAGGCAGTGGCGCTGGAAGGCATGCGTCAGCGGCATCAGCAGCTGGAGCTGCAGCTCGGTGCCGGGCGTGCCCGCCTCGAGCAGCAACAGGGCCGCCGCGCACAGCTCATGCTCGAGCTCGGCGAGCTCGGCGAGCAGGCGCAGGAGCTGCGTGAGGAACGGGCCGAGGCACAATTGCGTCTGGCCGATGCGATCGAAGCGATGCAGGTGTCTGGTGAGCGGCGTGAAGCCCTGCTGGCCGAGCGCGATACCTGCCGCGCGGGGCTCGATCAGCTGCGTCAGCAGAGCCGACAGCAGCGCGATCTGCGCCATCAGCTTGAGCTGCGCCAGCAGACACTGAGCACCCAGCGTCAGTCTCTGTTACAGGGGGTGGAGCGCCTGAGCAGCCAGTCGAGGCAGTTACACGAGCAGGAAGCGCAGGTGCGGGCGCAGCTGTCGAGTGCCGACGAACCCGACGAGGATCTTGAGCTCGAGCTTGAGGCCCTGCTCGAAGAGCGCCTGCAGGCTGAAGAGGCACTGCAGCACGCGCGTGCAACACAGGCCGAGACCGAGCGTGCCCTGCGTGAGGCGGAGCAACAACGCGGACAGGCCGCCGCACAGGTTGAGCTGCTGCGGGGGCAGCTCGAGCGCGAGCGCCTGGATCATCAGGGCGCGCAGGTGTTTCTGCAAAGTCTTGAAGCCCAGGTTGATGAGGCGTCCTTCGATCTTGATACGGTGCTGGCGAACCTGCCGTCGGATGCCCTGAGCGGTGATTGGGAGGAGGCGCTGGCCGCTCTGGCCGGCCGCATCCAGCAGTTGGGTGCGATCAACCTGGCGGCAATCGAGGAATATGAGCTGCAGCAGCAGCGTAAACGGTATCTCGACCAGCAGAACGACGACCTGATGCAGGCACTCGAGACGCTGGAATCGGCCATCCGGCGTATCGACCGGGAAACCCGGGCGCGATTTAAAACCACCTTCGACAAGGTCAACCAGGGGCTGCAGCAGCTGTTTCCGCGCGTATTCGGTGGCGGCCGCGCCTATCTGGAGTTGATCGGCGATGATCTGCTGGATACCGGTGTGGCCATCATGGCGCAGCCGCCTGGGAAGAAAAACAGCACCATTCACCTGTTGTCCGGTGGTGAAAAGGCGCTGACAGCGATTGCACTGGTGTTTGCCATTTTTCAGCTCAATCCGGCACCGTTCTGTCTGCTCGATGAGGTCGATGCCCCATTGGACGATGCGAATGTGGGGCGTTATGCCAAAATGGTTAAGGAGATGTCAGAGCAAGTTCAATTTATCTATATCACCCACAACAAGATCGCCATGGAAGCGGCCAATCAGTTGATCGGGGTGACGATGCAGGAGCCGGGTGTATCGCGCCCGGTAAGCGTTGATATAGAGGAAGCGGCGGAGCTGGCGCAGAGTTAGGCGCCATGATGTCTTCAGGAGGGATCACGCCGGGCGGGCGTATCGTTTTATCGCAACGGGCGTGGTACTTTACGCCTGTTTGTTTTCAGGCTTGTCGCATGCTGATGTAGCGGCAGGCAATTCGGGGCTGACAGAAAGCATGGATATGAGTTTGCGCGATTGGCTGATTGTTATCGGTGTTGTAGTTGTGGTCGGTATCTTGGCCGACGGTTTCCGGCGTGCACGGCGCAATCGGCGTGATTCGCTGGCCCTTGATCAGTCCCTGAGCCAGCACCTGCAGAGCGGCTCGAACAGATTCGATCCGCTCGAGCCCAATCCGGAACTGCCCAACGGGGGAGCACGTCCGGCCCGGCGCGAGCCGGTGCTGGCCGATGCCGATCCGACCTGGGACGAGGAGCCGGTTTTTGCCGAAGACCCTGTGGTGTAGGATACCTGCGCGCCCGAGCTCGCCGCGGCGCTGGCCGAACGTGCCCCGCGCACGGCATCACCCGAGCCGGATGATGTGGATGAGCCAATGGACACACCGCTGCCCGAGGTTGCCGTGCGCCCGGAACCGCGTCCCGAGATAGACGACGCGCCGGCGGTGCTGGAAGTCCCCATGCTGGTACCGGAACGTGAAGAGCGGCGTGCGGCCAAAGAGAGCGCCCCGCGCCGACCGAGTTTCGGCTTCAAGCGGGCGCCGGCCAAGGAGCCGGTGGCGCAGGAGGCTGTTGCCGAGACGCGTGCTGAGGTGGTCGAGTCCGAACGGCTGGCCGATCGACCGGCGGCCGAAGAAGTGCTGGTCATCAACCTGATCTGTGCGCCGGATGCCCCGTTTCAGGGCGGGCCGCTGTTGCAGGCGCTGATGGCCTGTGACATGAAGTTTGGCGAGATGAACATCTTTCACCGTTTTGAGCAGAGCGGTGGGCGCGGCAAGGTGATGTTCAGCATGGCCAACGGGGTCGAGCCCGGCTGTTTTGATCTTGAGCAGATCGATAGCATGGAAACGCCGGCCATCAGTTTCTTTATGGGTCTGCCCGGTCCTTCGGCGTCGAAGGAGGCCTTCGAGCAGATGCTGCAGACGGTCGAGTACCTGCGTCAGCAGCTTGGCGGCCAGTTGCAAGATGAGCACCACAGCGTGATGCGCAAGCAGACGCTGGAACATTGCCGTCAGCGCGTGAGCGAGTTTGAACGCCGCCGCCTGACCCA
>CAYWUD010000010.1:0-20541 GCA_964461355.1 uncultured Pseudomonadales bacterium
GCAATGGAGGCCGCGACCATAAAGAAGGCTGCCGAGGAGATATCGGCCGGCACCTCGATATGGGTACCGGTCAGCTTGCCGCCGGCGCGCAGGCGCACGGTATCGCCGTCGACCTCAACCGGGTAACCAAAACCCTTGAGCATGCGCTCGGTGTGGTCGCGGGTCGGCGCGGGTTCGGTCACGCTGGTCTCACCGTCGGCGTACAGACCCGCCAGCAGGACACAGGATTTCACCTGCGCGCTGGCCATCGGCATCTGGTAATGAATACCCTTGAGCGGCGCACCGCCCTTGATCAGCATCGGCGGACGGCCCTGCTCGGCGGTCTCGATCTCGGCACCCATTTCACGCAGCGGCCTGGCCACACGCTCCATCGGCCGCTGGCTGAGCGAATGATCACCGGTCAGCGTCACGTCAAAGGGCTGGCCGGCCAGAAGACCGGCCAGCAGACGCATGGAGGTACCGCTGTTGCCCACATACAGCGGGCCCGGCGCAGGCTTCAGGCCGTGCAGACCAACGCCGTAGATGGTCACGCGACCGTCGTGCGGGCCTTCGATAACAACGCCCATATCACGAAACGCCTGCAGGGTCGCCAGCGCGTCTTCGCCTTCCAGGAACCCTTCCACCTGGGTGACCCCTTCGGCCAGGGAGCCCAGCATGATGGAACGGTGGGAGATCGACTTGTCTCCGGGAACGCGGACAGCACCGCGCAGCGTACGCGCCGAACGCGCGATAATGGTGAGATCTTTCTGTTCCATGGGTTCGGAATAGGCCTTCTGTGCAAGCATCCGCGAAAAGTGCTCTCGCGCCGCCTTGGCGCGGGTGAACACCCCCAGCAGGTGCTGTGTTTCACTCTGATCCACTGCCTGACGCAAGCGCATCAGATCAGCGGTAAATTCGTCCAGCGCCGCTAACGTGGCGCTGCGGTTGGCAACAAAAATATCGTGCCACATGGTCGGATCACTGGCAGCGATGCGGGTAAAATCGCGAAAGCCGCCCGCGGCATAGCGGAAAATTTCCTGACTGTTGCCTTTCTGGGCCAGGGTGTCGACCAGCGAAAACGCCAAAAGATGGGGCAGATGACTGGTAAAGGCCAGCACCTGATCGTGCTGCTCGACCCCCATCTCCAGCACCTCGGCACCCACGCTCTGCCAGAGCGCACGCACCTGTTCGACCGCATCCGCATCGGTGTGTTCCAGTGGCGTCAGGATCACCTTGTGCTGCTGATACAGCTCCGGGTTGGCCGCGGTAACACCGCTTTTTTCCGAACCGGCAATCGGATGCCCCGGCACCAGTCGCGCCGGCACCTCGCCGAAGGCCGCCAGAGCGGCATCGACCATGCACTGCTTGGCGCTACCGGTATCGGTAATCACCTTGCAGCCAAGGTCAAGGGACGCTAGCGACTTCAGTACCGGCGCCAGACTCAGAATCGGTACCGCCAGTACGATCAGATCAGCCGCGGCAACCGCCTCGGCCAGATCCAGGTAATAGGCATCGATAATCCCTTCGGCCAGGGCTATCTGCAGCGACTGCTCGTCCCGATCACAGGCCAGAACATGGTAGTGCCCGCTACTGCGGGCACCTGCGGCCAGAGATCCACCGATCAGGCCGATACCGATCACCAAAACACGAGGTTTCGGATCACTCATCAGCCGCCCCCAGCACCTTTGCCAGTGCTTCCAGGCAGCGGGCATTTTCCGCCTCGGTACCAATCGAGATACGCAGATAATTCGGCAGGCCATAGCCGGCAATCGGGCGCGCGATCACGCCCAGCGCCAGCAGCGCTTCATACACCGGACCGGCCGGACGGCCCATATCCACGGTTAGGAAGTTGCCTACTGACGGGATCAAATCCAGACCGAGCTGCATACAACCCTCGGCCATCTGCTTCAGCCCGACCGTGTTCACATGAACGGACTCAGCCAGGTATTCTGCATCCGCTAACGCTGCAGTGGCTGCCGCCAGCGCCAGACTGTTGCAGTTAAAGGGTTCGCGTACCCGGTTGAGCACATTGGCAATCGCCGCCGACGAAACCCCGTAACCGACCCGAAGGCCCGCCAGCCCGTACGCCTTGGAAAAAGTGCGGGTCACCACCAGATTCGGGTACTGCCCCAGCAGACTGATCCCGTCCGGGTATTCAGCTTCGCGCACATACTCAAAGTACGCCTCGTCCAGCACCACGATCACCTGCTCGGGCACCTCGGCCAGGAAGGCTTCAAGCTCGGCACGGGTAAACCAGGTGCCGGTCGGGTTGTTGGGGTTGGCGATAAAGATCATCCGGGTCCGCGCATTGATGCGCGCGAGGAATGCCGGCAGATCATGGCCGTAGTCCTTTGCCGGCACCTGCACCGGGGTCGCACCGATCGCCTGCGTCACCAGCGGATAGACCACGAATGCATGCTCGGAAAACAGCACTTCATGCTCGGGCTGCACATAGGCGCGCGCCAGAAGTTCGAGCACTTCGTTGGAGCCATTGCCCAGAGTAATCTGCTCCGGTGTAATACCCAGCTTGGCCGAAAGAGCGGCCTTGAGGTCAAAACCGTTGCCGTCCGGGTAACGGGCCAGATCTTCCATGGCGCGCCCGATGGCGGCCTTGGCCATAGGACCGATACCCAGCGGGTTTTCATTGCTGGCCAGCTTGACGATCTGAGCCGGGTCCAGCCCCTGTTCACGGGCCAGCTCTTCGATCGGCTTGCCGGCCTGATAGGGCATCAGTTTCTGTACGCCGGGATTGGCCAGCGCAATGTAATCACAGGTCATGTTGATCTCTCCCTCAGAGCACACCGATCGGGTAGGAACCGAGCACTTTCAGGTCAGCGGCGCTGCCATCGAGCTCGTCGATCACAGACTTGACGTTCGGCTGCTCCAGATGCCCCTTGAAATCGATAAAGAACACGTAGTTCCAGATACCGGTATTGGACGGCCGCGACTCGATGCGGGTCAGATCCAGACCGGCCCGGTGAAACGGCTCCAGCAGCGCATGCAGGGCACCGGGCTGGTTGCGCATCGCCACGACCAGCGAGGTCTTGTCCGCACCTGAGGGTGCCACCAGCTCGTTACCGATAATCAGGAAGCGAGTCGAGTTGTCCGGCTGGTCCTCGATCTTCTCGGCAATTTTCTCCAGCCCATACAGCTGGCAGGCCATGTCACCGGCAATGGCAGCCGAGTTCCACTCGCCGCGCACGCGCTTGGCAGCCTCGGCGTTACTGGACACCGCTACACGCTCGACGTTCGGCCAGTGGGCATCAAGCCATTTGCGGCACTGCGCCAGTGACTGCGGGTGGGAGTAGATCCGGGTGATGTGATCCTTGCGGGTGTTCTCGGAGATCATCAGATGCTGGTGGATACGCAGCACCACCTCGCCACAGATCTTCAGCGAGGAACCGATAAAGCTGTCCAGCGTATGGGTCACCACCCCTTCGGTCGAGTTTTCCACCGGCACCACGCCGTAGTTGACGGCACCGGCTTCCACCTCACGGAACACCTCATCGATCGCGCCCATCGGCAGCGTTACCGCGGCATGACCGAAGTGCTTGAGCGCCGCCTGCTGGGTAAAGGTGCCCTCCGGGCCCAGATAGGCGACTCGGATCGGCTCTTCGAGGGCCAGGCAGGTGGACATGATTTCGCGGAACAGGCGCGCCACTTCTTCAGCCGGCAGCGGACCGCAGTCACGCTCCATAACCTGGCGCAGCACCTGAGCTTCGCGCTCGGGCCGGTAAAAGGCCGGTACGACCTCACCGCTCTTCTGCTTGACCTCGGCCACTTCCTGCGCGCAGCGGGCTCGGTCCACAATCAGTTTCTGAATTTCACGATCGATCGAATCGATCTGGCCACGCAGGTGGCCCAGCTTCTCGTCTTCAGCCATCGGATGAATGCTCTTAGTTGCGTAACGGAAAAATGAACGAATCTACGCTTACCGCCTTCTAGCCATACCGCTGCTCGAAGGCGCGCATAAAGTCGATCAGGGCATCGACCGCCGCCTCGGGCACCGCGTTATAGATACTGGCGCGCATTCCACCGACAATCCGGTGACCTTTCAGATACAGCAGACCGGCTGCTTCGGCTTCCTCGAGGAAGCGACCGTTCAACGCATCATCGGCAAGGAAGAACGGAATATTCATTTTCGAGCGGAACCGCGGATCAATGCGGTTGCTGTAGAAATCGGAGCCATCGATGGCCGCATACAGCTTGGATGCCTTGCGGTTGTTGATCTCGGCCATCGCCTCGAGACCACCCTGCTGCTTGAGCCACTTGAACACCAGACCGGCCAGATACCAGCTGAAGGTCGGCGGCGTGTTCAGCATCGAATCGTTGTCCGCCACCATACGGTAATTGAAGATACGCGGACACTGAGCCGAAACACGATCAAGGAGATCTTCGCGAACGATCACCAGGGTCAGACCGGCCGGACCGATATTTTTCTGTGCACCAGCAAAGATCAGGCCGAAGCGGCTGACATCCAGCGGAGCACTCAGAATATCGGAAGACATATCGGCGACCAGCGGCACCGAACCGGTGTCCGGAACACCGTCAAAGGCCAGACCGCCGACGGTTTCGTTGGAGCAGTAATGCACATAGGCCGCATCGGGGTCGAGGGTCCAGCGACTCGGCGACGGAATGGAGCTGTAACCGTCGGCACTGGCGTCGAGTGCCACGTTGACCGCACAGTACTTGCGCGCCTCCTCCACCGCCTTGCGGGACCAGACCCCGGTGTCGAGCACATCGATACTGCGGTGCGCACCCAGCAGGTTCAGCGGGATCACGGAAAACTGGCCGGTCGCACCACCCTGCAGAAACAGCACCTTGTAGTTGTCCGGAATGTTCAGCAGATCACGCAGATCCTGCTCGGCCGCTCGGGCAACGTCCATAAAGGCGGCACTGCGGTGACTGATCTCCATCACCGAGGTACCACGCCCCTGCCAGTCCAGAAATTCCTGCTGCGCTTGTTGCAGCACCGCTTCAGGCAGTGCGGCAGGACCCGCACTGAAGTTATACGCACGACTCATGAACGTCGACATCCTACAGATAAAGCCGGCCATCGCGGCCGGCCTTGAAGGTTACTCTTGAGCTTCGGCGTCGCTGCCGAGCCCGTCATCCTCATCCTCGTCAGGCTCTGCCACTACGGCAATGCCGACCAGGGACTCGGATTCGGAAAGCTTGATCAGGCGGACCCCCTGGGTATTACGACCCAGACAGGAGACCTCGTCCGCCCGGGTACGCACCAGCGTGCCCTGATCGGTGATCAGCATCATCTGCTCACCTTCGGTCACCTGAATGGCTCCAACCAGACGACCATTACGCTCGGTCTGCTGAATGGCGATCACGCCCTGGGTACCCCGACCGCGTACCGGATATTCGCTGACATCGGTACGCTTGCCGTAGCCGTTTTCGCTGGCGGTCAGGATCTGGCAGCCTTCATCGGGAATTATCAGCGAGATGACCTGCTGTTCATCCTGCAGTTTCATCCCCCGAACGCCACGGGCGGTACGGCCCATGGCGCGCACTTCATCCTCGGCAAAACGCACCGCCTTGCCACCATCGGACAGGAGCATCACCTCACGCTCGCCATCGGTGATCGCCGCGCCGATCAGGGCATCACCCTCATCAAGGCCCAGAGCGATCAGACCCACGGAACGCGGACGACTGAACTGTTCCAGCGGCACCTTCTTCACGGTGCCCTGACGGGTTGCCATGAAGACGTAGTGGCCTTCCTTGTACTCATCCACCGGCAGGATGGCGCTGATGCGCTCCTCACCCTCGAGCGGCAGCAGGTTGACGATCGGGCGGCCACGCGAAGTGCGGCCCGCTTCAGGAATCTGATAGGTCTTGAGCCAGTACACCTTGCCGGCGGTCGAGAACAGCAGCAGCTGGGTGTGGGTATTGGCCACCAGCAGGTGCTCGACAAAATCCTCTTCCTTCACTGCCGTGGCCGACTTGCCACGACCACCGCGACGCTGCGCCTGATAGGTATCCAGGGAAACCCGCTTGGCGTAACCACCATGGGAGAAGGTCACCACCATGTCTTCTTCGGTGATCAGGTCTTCCACGGTCAGATCGCGGCGGCTGGCAACGATTTCGGTACGGCGCTCGTCACCGAACTCCTCGACCACCTTCTCGAGTTCCTCGCGGATCACTTCCATCAGGCGCTCGGGGTCGGCCAGAATATGCAGCAGCTCGCCGATCTTCTCCAGCAGTTCGCTGTATTCCTTGAGCAGCTTGTCATGCTCAAGACCGGTCAGACGGTGCAGACGCATCTCGAGGATCGCCTGGGCCTGTTCGGCAGAGAGTCGGTACTGACCGTCATCCTGAATGCCGAACTCGGGCGCCAGCTCGTCCGGACGACAGGCCTGCACATCGACCTTCTCCAGCATCGAGAGCACCAGACCGGCGTCCCAGCTGGTGGCCAGCAGTTTGTCCTTCGCCTCGGCCGGGTTCGGCGACTCCTTGATCAGCTGGATCACCGGATCGATGTTCGACAGCGCAACCGCCAGACCTTCGAGCAGATGGCCGCGTTCACGCGCCTTGCGCAGCTCGAACACGGTACGACGCGTCACCACTTCACGGCGGTGACGCACAAAGGCTTCCAGCATCTCCTTGAGGTTCAGCGTCTTCGGCTGGCCATCGACCAGAGCCACGATGTTGATACCGAATACGTTTTCAAGCTGGGTATGGGCGTAGAGGTTGTTCAGCACCACCTCACCCACTTCGCCACGGCGCAGCTCGATCACGACGCGCAGACCGTCCTTGTCGGACTCGTCACGCAGCTCGCTGATCCCTTCGACCTTGCGCTCTTTGACCAGCTCGGCAATCTTTTCGATCAGACGCGCCTTGTTCACCTGATAGGGCAGTTCGGTGACGATAATGCGCTGGCGACCGCGCGCGTCCTCTTCGACTTCGGCCCGGGCGCGAATGTAGATGCGGCCACGGCCGCTGCGGTAGGCCTGCAGAATTCCGGCGCGACCGTTGATGATCGCTGCCGTGGGGAAATCGGGCCCGGGAATAAACTCCATCAGTTCATCGATGGACATCTCCGGGTTATCGATCAGTGCCAGACAGCCCCCGATCACTTCACGCAGGTTGTGCGGCGGAATATTGGTCGCCATGCCCACGGCAATACCGGCAGAACCGTTGACCAGCAGGTTCGGTACGCGGGTCGGCAGTACATCCGGGATTCTCTCGGTGCCGTCGTAGTTGTCGACGTAATCGACGGTTTCCTTCTCAAGGTCCGCCAGCAGCTCGTGGCTGAGCTTGTCCATCCGCACTTCGGTATAACGCATGGCCGCTGCAGAGTCGCCGTCGATGGAACCGAAGTTGCCCTGACCGTCGATCAGGGTGTAGCGCATGGAGAAATCCTGCGCCATCCGCACGATGGTGTCGTACACCGCCGAATCACCGTGGGGGTGGTACTTACCGATTACATCACCGACCACACGCGCAGACTTCTTGTAGGCCTTGTTCCAATCGTTGTTCAGCTCATGCATCGCGAACAGTACGCGCCGGTGCACCGGCTTGAGGCCATCGCGCACATCGGGCAGTGCCCGACCGACAATCACGCTCATGGCATAGTCCAGGTAGGACTGGCGTAACTCGTTCTCGATGCTGACGGGCAGAATCTCTCTGGCCATATCACCCATAGAAGACGTTCCTTATTTCCTGGCCGATGAGGCGACCACAGCTAACAAAATGCAACCAGCCTATAGAAAGCTAAAGTGCAGTAGCAAGGCCACCCATCCACGTTAGTTGCCGGCGGCAACCCTTCGGATCGTGGCACGCACAAAGGCGAAAATCATACCATAAATCAACCGCATACCCAGCACCGCAAAATACGCCCGGCAAGCTGGGCATTTCCGTCGCCCTTGCACTGCTCACAGGCTGCCTGAATAATGCCGCTAGATGGCCCTGGCGCGCCGCTGCGGTCGCCCGGCTCCCGGTTTACGAACAGCAAGAAGCAAGCGATGCCACATTTTGATATTCGCCACCCGGTCGACCTCATCGTTCATCCGCGCTGGATCATCCCCATGGATGGCGGCCCGAAGGTACTTGAAGACCACAGTCTGGTGATCGAAGGCGCCGAGATTCTCGACATCTGCCCGCGGGTCGAAGCCAACGCCCGCTACCGCGGCGAAAGCGAACTGCGCCTGCCCGGCCATGTCCTGATTCCGGGTCTGATCAACGCCCACGGGCATGCGGCGATGAGCCTGCTGCGCGGCTACGCCGACGATCTGCCACTGCAGGAGTGGCTGAACGAGCAGATCTGGCCGGCCGAGGCCCGACTGCTGTCACCGGAGTTCGTCAAGGCCGGCACCGAACTGGCCATCATCGAGATGATTCGCGGCGGCACGACCTGCTTCAGCGACCAGTATTTCTTTGCCGAAGCCGCCGCCGAAGCGGTTGACCAGCTGGGCATCCGCGCACAGCTGGCCTGCCCGATCCTCGACTTCGCCACCCCCTGGGCAGAGGATGCCGAAACGGCGGTCGAGCTCACGCTGGCACTGGCCGAACGCTACCGCTCGCACCCGCGCATCCGCGTTGCCCTCGGGCCACACGCGCCCTACACCCTGGGCAACGAATCGCTGCAGATGCTGATTCAAACGGCACGCGAAGAACAGCTGCCGGTACAGATGCACATTCACGAGACCGCTCAGGAAGTCAGCGACGCCAGCGCCCAGTACGGTTGCCGACCGCTGGCCCGCCTGCAGCAGCTCGGGCTGATCAACGATCAGCTGCAGGCGGTGCACATGACCCAGCTCAGCGAAGAAGAGATCCGCCTGCTCGCGGCAGCGGGCAGCAGTGTCGTCCACTGCCCCGAATCGAACCTCAAGCTGGCCAGCGGCATTGCCCCGGTAACCGAGCTGACCAAGGCCGGTGTCAACGTTGCCCTCGGCACCGATGGCGCCGCCAGCAACAACGATCTGGACCTGCTCGGCGAGATGCGCACTGCCGCCCTCCTCGCCAAGGGCATCAGCGGCGACGCCCGCGCCGTCAGCGCCTATCAGGCGCTGCAGATGGCCACCCTCAATGGCGCCCGCGCCCTCGGTATCGAGGACTTCACCGGTTCCCTGGAGAAGGGCAAGCAGGCGGACTTTGCCCTGATTGACCTCAGTGCTCCGGCAACACAGCCGGTGCACGACCCCCTGTCCCAGGTGGTCTACAGCGCCAGCCGCGACCAGGTCACGCACCTGTTCGTGGCCGGTGAGCCGCTGATGATCGAACGCGAGCTGATCGCCATCGACGAGCACGCCATTCTCGAACAGGCGCGCCACTGGCAGCAGAAACTTGCCGAACACTGAACACGGCCTTTTATTTTCGCCCACTACGAGAACACAGCCGCATGCACAACAATATCGACCCGGCGGAGATCGCCAAGTTTGAGGCTCTGGCCAGCCGCTGGTGGGATCCGGAATCGGAATTTCGCCCCCTGCACCAGATCAATCCGCTGCGTCTGAACTGGATCGACGCGCGCGTCAATCTGGCCGACAAAAAGGTACTTGATGTCGGCTGCGGTGGCGGTCTGGTCAGCGAAGGCATGGCACAACGGGGCGCCCGGGTTACCGGAATCGACATGGGCGAAGCGCCGCTGACGGTGGCGAAACTGCACAGCCTCGAGAGCGGTATCGAGATCGACTATCGCCAGATCACCGCCGAAGCGATGGCCGAAACCCACGCCGAAGCCTACGACGTGGTCACCTGTCTGGAAATGCTCGAACACGTGCCCGACCCGGCGTCCGTCATTCGCGCCTGTGCACGGATGGTCAAACCCGGCGGGCAGGTATTTTTCTCCACGCTGAACCGCAACCCGAAAAGCTACCTGTTTGCCATTGTCGGCGCCGAGCAGCTGCTCAAACTGCTGCCCCGCGGCACCCATGATTACCGCAAGTTCATTCGCCCGACCGAACTGGCCGGCTTTTGCCGTCAGTCAGGCCTCTCCTGTGGCGAGATGACCGGCCTGACCTACAACCCGTTGACGCGCCAGTACAAGCTGACCGACGACATCGCCGTCAACTACATGCTGGCCACCACCAAGGAGGCCGCCTTTGTCTGAACATCACCCGAAAAACCGGGTCAGAGGCCGTATCGCCACTCCGGGCACGCACCGGCTCCTGCCCAGCCATCCTGCAGACAGAGGACACTACCGATGAGCCATCCGATTCAGGCCGTCCTGTTCGATCTTGACGGCACCCTGTTCGACACCGCGCCGGATTTTGTCGCCGTGGTCAATCGCCTGCGCCACGAAGACGGCCTGCCGGCCCTCGGCGAGTCCCTGATTCGCGCCCAGGTTTCCAACGGCGCCCGTGCGCTGGTCACCCTGGCCTATGAGCTCGAAGAGGGCGAGCCGGGCTTTGCCGAGCTGCGCCAGCGCCTGCTCGATGCCTACCGGAGTCATCTGGCGGTGCATACCTGCACCTTCCCCGGTATCGACCGGCTGCTGGAAACTCTTGAGGCGCGGGCCATTCCCTGGGGCATCGTGACCAACAAGCCCAGCACCTATACCGACCCGCTGCTCGACGGGCTTGGCTACCGCAGTCGCTGCGCGGCCGTAGTCTGCCCCGATCATGTCAGCCGCACCAAGCCCGATCCCGAGCCCCTGCTGCTGGCCTGCAGCCAGCTCGAGATCGACCCGCGCCACTGCATCTACATCGGCGATCATCAGCGTGACATCGATGCTGGCCGCGCCGCCGGCATGCTGACGGCAGCCTGCGCCTATGGCTATATTGATCCGGCCAGTCCGCCCGACAGCTGGCAGGCCGACTATATTGCCCAGGAGGCATCCGATCTTCTGGACTGGTTCAACGCGCTAAACTGGAGCTGCTAGGCGGCAAGGAGAGCACCCATGTTCGATTATCAGGCAAGACCCGATCTGCTCGAAGGCCGTGTCATTCTGGTCACCGGCGCCGGCAGCGGCATCGGCCGCAGCGCCGCGCTGAGCTTTGCCCGCCATGGCGCCACCGTCATTCTGCTCGGTCGCACCACCAGCAAGCTCGAAGCGGTCTACGACGAGATCGAGGCAGCGGGCGGCAAGCAACCGGCGATCTATCCGATGAACCTTGAAGGCGCCGCGCCCCACGATTACGAGTCACTGGCGCTCACCATCGAGCAGGAATTCGGCCGTCTGGACGGCCTGCTGCACAACGCCAGCCTGCTCGGCAAGCTGACACCGATCGATCATCAGGATGAAACACAGTGGTTGCAGGTGATGCAGGTCAACCTTAACGCCTGCTTCCTGCTGACCCGCGCCCTGTTGCCCCTGATGCGCCAGAGCGAGGATGCTTCGATCCTCTTCACCAGCTCCAGCGTCGGTCGTCAGGGACGCGCGCACTGGGGCGCCTATGCGGTCTCCAAGTTTGCCACCGAGGGCCTGATGCAGGTTGTCGCCGACGAGGAAGACGGCATCAGCCCGGTGCGGGCCAACAGCATCAATCCCGGCGCCACACGCACCGCCATGCGCGCCAGCGCCTATCCTGCAGAAGACCCGCACACATTGCCCGACCCCGACGCCATCATGCCCGCCTACCTCTATCTGATCGGCCCGGACAGTCAGGGTATCAGCGGCCAGGCCTTCAACGCCCAGTAACCGACCCGGTATCCGGCTTCCGGCCGGATACCCCCCCACGCAAATAAACGGCAAAATTCGTCAGATAAGCGGCAACAAACTGCCACCAGAGCGATACCGATTCGCCGGCGCGCCAGAAAAACATCATTTTTTCGACCACTCGCCCGCATCCCTACCTCCAATGCCACCGGCCACCGGCGTCAAAATTGCGTCACAGGCGCGCATCCACCAAATCGAACAAGCAACACACTGATAATTATGGGGTTTTTGTTTCTGGCACGAAAATAGCTTTATTTCTGGCAAACCTTTTTGGGGCACCCTGCCATCGGAGTAGCAGCCATGAAATCCGTATCCAGTGCCAGTCACAACACACAGGACAACGTGGTTCTTCTGAACCACGAAATGCTCTACCGCCCACAGTTTCAGGACCTGCTCTGGCAGCTGCAACGCACGCTCGAACCGAGCGAACAGCTGAACATCTTCTTTGAAACCCTGCAGCAGGAGCTCAGCCCCGACAGCCTGCAGTACGAGCAGGACGATATCTATATCAGCCTGGGCCAGAGCGCACGACACAGCTGCGACTACGCACTGCACACCGAGTTCGGCTACCTCGGCCGTATCATGCTGACCCGCCGCAAGCGCTTCAGCGAAGACGAACTGCTGCAGCTGGAGCTGTCGATCCGCATTCTGGTGCAGCCGCTGCGCAACGCGCTGATGTACCGCCAGGCCTGCCGCAGCGCCATGGAAGATCCGCTGACCGGTGTCGGCAACCGGATGGCACTGAACAAGGCGATGACCCGCGAGCTGGCCGTCGCCCGCCGCCACGGTCACCCTCTGAGTGTGCTGATGGTCGATATCGACCATTTCAAGCGCATCAACGATACCCACGGCCACGATGCCGGCGATATCGCTCTGGCATCCGTGGCGCGCGCCATGCAGGCAGCGCTGCGCGATATGGACAGCGTCTTCCGCTACGGTGGCGAAGAGTTCACCATCCTGCTGCCGGCGACCGATATCAACAGCGCTTCTCTGGTGGGCGAGCGTCTGCGCAAGACCATTGCCGGGCTCGAGTGCCATTACAACGGCTGCACACTCAATCTGACCGTCAGCATCGGTGCCGCTCAGGCGCTGGCGAACGACAACAATACCAATCTGATCAATCGCGCCGACAGCGCGCTCTACGAAGCCAAGCACAGCGGCCGCAACCGTCTCTGTCTGGCCAGCTGAGCCACAGCGCAACACAAAAAAAGCCCGCTGATGCGGGCTTTTTTTGTGTCCATCAACGGCCCTCAGCCCTGACGGGTACGGCCATGCCGGGTGCGACTCGGACTCAGGCGACTGGCGTTGGAGCGACCGGCGCCCGAACGCTTGGAACCGCCGCGATTGGCCTGGGCACGCCCCGCCTGCCCCTGCAGCTTGCGCTTGTAGCGCGCATCACGCTCCAGCGCCTTGCCCTTCTTGCGCGGCACCGGCTTGGAAGAAAGCTCCACGGACGCCGCCAGCTGGTTGATCTCCTTCTGTTCGAGTTCGATCCAGTGGCCGGCACGCACTTCGCTGGGAATAAAGATATTGCCGTAGCGCACGCGCTTGAGTCGGCTGACCTTCAGACCCTGAGACTCCCACAGACGGCGCACCTCGCGGTTGCGCCCTTCCATCAGCACCACATGGAACCAGCGGTTGATCCCCTCGCCACCGGACGCCACGATATCGGTAAAACGCGCCGGACCGTCTTCAAGCTCGACACCGTCAAACAGCTTTTGCAGGTGATGTTCCTTCACCTCACCCATCACCCGTACGGCATATTCACGCTCGACCTGATACTTCGGATGCATCAGGCGGTTCGCCAGCTCACCGTCGGTGGTAAACAGCAGCAGACCGGCGGTATTGATATCCAGACGCCCGATCGCAATCCAGCGCTCGCCGTTCAGACGCGGCAGACTGTCAAAGACGGTCGGCCGGCCATCGGGATCACGACGGCTGCACACCTGACCTTCGGGCTTGTTGTACAGCAGGACCCGGCGCGTAGCGCGTACCTGAGGATCACGGCGCAGCGGATGGCCATCGACCGAAATCTGATCCTGGGCGACCACGCGCACCCCGAGTTCAGCGACCGCGCCATTGACACTGACGCGTCTTTCGCTGATCCAGCGCTCCATCTCCCGGCGTGAGCCATATCCGGCCGCGGCCAGAACCTTCTGCAGTGTCTCGCCGGGCTGAACCGGCACGTGTTCTTCGTGTGTCATCATGATTCTCACAATCGTCCACCGCCAGCTGCGGTGGCGCAGTAACGGTCAGTCGTCACCGAACAGGGAACGTCCCGCACCGGCCCGAGGCACGGTAGCAGAGGCCTCTTCGGCGACATCGCTGTTCTGTTCGGCCAGCGCCTCTTCCGCCGTGGCCGAAGACTCTGGCTCTGCATCGGGCCCAGAGTCGGACTCGGCAGCAAAATGTCCCTTGAGCAACGCCTCGAAATTGTCGGGCAGCTGCTCCTCGAGCTGATCGAGCTCGGCAAAAAACTGTTCGGCCCGCTCGTCCTGATCCTCGCGGCCTGCCTCATCGGGCTGCACCAGCGCCGCACCCGGCGTCACCGCGGCATCGACGTCCAGCTCAAGCCCGATCTCCGCCGCCAGAGCATCAAGATCGCGGATTTCGGCCAGCGGCGGCAGCTGATCGAGACTCTTGAGGTTGAAGTAGTCAAGAAACTGACGGGTGGTGGCATAAAGTCCCGGACGCCCGGGCACTTCGCGATGCCCCACCACCCGAATCCACTCACGCTCGATCAGGGTGCGCATGATCTGGGTACTGACGCCGACACCGCGCACATCCTCGATTTCACTGCGGGTGATCGGCTGACGGTAGGCGATCAGGACCAGCGTTTCGAGCAGGGCCCGGCTGTAGCGCTGCGGTTTTTCCGCCTGCATACGCGCAATATAGCCGCTGTACTGGGCACGCACCTGCAGACGGTAGCCCGATGCCACCTGCACCAGCTCGATGCCCCGCCCCGCCAGACCCTGCTCCAGAGCGGCCAGTCCTTCACGCAGGCGACTGATCCCCGGACGACTGGCGTCAGGAAAAAAATCACCCAGCTGCATCAGACTCAGCGGCCGTCCGGCCGCCAGCAGGATCGCTTCGAGAATCGGCACCAATGCCCGCGCAGCACGGGAGAATTCATCCATCAGAGACCTCCACCTCGACCACACGGGCCTTCACATGAATCATGCCGAAGGGCTCATGCTGCACCAGCTCCACCAAGGACTCCTTGATCAGCTCCATCATCGCCAGAAAGGTCACCACAACCCCTTCACGCCCCTCTTCGGGCGCAAACAGCGAGACAAAGGGACAAAAGCCGCGACCGCGCAGACGCTCGAGCAGCTCGGTCATGCGCTGGCGCGTGGAAAGGCGTTCCTGACTGATCTGGTGGTGCGTATAGTTTTCCGCCCGCCGCAGCAACCCGGCCAGCGCTTGCAGCAGTTCGGCCAGCTCGACTTCGGGTTCGGCCGTATATTCGGGCAGCGGCGGCACCTCGGCACTGACGCTCCAGTGCTCGCGCTCCAGGCGTGGCAGGGTATCGAGGGTTTCGGCAGCCTGCTTGAAGCGTTCGTACTGCTGCAGACGCCGAATCAGCTCGGCTCGGGGGTCGCCTTCGTCGTCCTCGTCATCGCCCGCCTGACGCGGCAGCAACAGCCGCGACTTGATCTCCGCCAGAGTCGCAGCCATGACCAGATATTCGGCCGCCAGTCCGAAACGACTTTCCTGCATCAGGTCGATATAACCCATGTACTGACGCGTAATTTCTGCAACCGGAATATCCAGAATATCCATGTTGTTGCGCTTGATCAGGTACAGCAGAAGGTCGAGCGGGCCCTCGAAGGCGTCAAGAAACACCTCCAGCGCCTCGGGCGGGATATAAAGATCCTGTGGCAACTCGGTCACCGGCTCGCCGCGCACGAGCGCCAGCGGCAGTTCGGCTTGCACGGGAACGGGTTCGATAACAGGCTGATTCATCGGCAGGACAGGGCCAGCGCGGCACGGATGAACGGACTCAAATTGGCGCCTCCCGGCGGCAAAAAGACAAGAAAGAGAGCAAGTATAAGGGGCAAAGGCCGGCGCGTCAGCCCTTGCCCGCATACAATCGGCTGCGCCTAGGCAAATGGTGCCGGATCACCTTTACCGACACGAATCAGCTCCGGTTGATCGGCACGCAGATCGACCACGGTCGTCGCCTCCATACCGCAGAACCCGCCATCGATAACCAGATCGATATCATGTTCGAGGGTTTCACGAATTTCCCACGGATCGATCATCGGCATCTCTTCACCCGGCAGGATCAGCGTGGTCGACAGCAGCGGCTCACCGAGCTCGGCCAGCAGCGCCTGAGCAATGGCGTGCTCGGGCACGCGCAAACCGATACTGCGCCGCTTGGGATGAAGCAGCAGCCGCGGCACCTGGCTCGTGGCATCGAGGATAAAGGTGTAGGCCCCGGGCGTGGTCGCCTTCAGCAGCCGGTAACAGCTGTTGTCGACCTTGGCATAGGTACTGAGATCGGACAGATCACGGCACACCAGGGTCAGATTATGCTTGTCGGTGAGCCGTCGGATCCGTCGCAGCCGCTCGACCGCCTTCTTGTCGCCCAGATGACAGCCCAACGCATAGGCCGAATCGGTCGGATAGGCGATAACGCCGCCCTGACGGATAATGTCCACCGCCTGACGCAGCAGGCGAATCTGGGGATTCTCTTCGTGAATCTGAAAGTATTGGCTCATAACGTCGGGCACATCCCTTGGTAACTTAGGCAGACCAGAGCTGCCAGACCGGCCGTACTGCTTCGGGCAGACGTGGCAAACGCCCCAGCTCCAGCCATTGATTATAGGGGCCATGGAAATCACTGGCGCTCGACGCGGCCAGTTCATACTGCTGACAGAGCTCGGCCAGATAGCCGAACTTGCCCTGCGGCAACGCCGGACAGGCAATCTCGAGTCCGGCACCACCGACCGCGACAAAATCACGCAACAGCGCGCGCAGCTTCATATTGGTCATCTTGTAGTGCACCGGGTGCGCCAGCACTGCGACCCCGCCAGATCCGCGAACCCAGTCGACCACCTCGCTGATATGGGGCCACTCACTTTTCACGGCCCCCGGCTTGCCGGCACCGAGATATTTCTTGAACGCCTGAGCCCGGTCGGGCACATGCCCCGCCGCCACCATCCAGTCGGCAAAGTGCGGCCGGCCCAGCTGCAACTGCTCGGGCGGCAGCACAAAGGCCGGATCCGCGCGAAACTGCGCGGCCTGAGCCTCAGCTATGGCCCCCTCCAGTGCGCCCGGCATCCCCCTTTTCTGCAACCGATCGGCGATGGTCTGCGCACGGCGGGTACGGGCCTCATGCTGGCGCGCTTCGGCGGCCCTGAGCACCGGCGAATCCAGGTCCAGATTGAGCCCGACCACATGAATTTCACGTCGCCCCCAAAGACATGAGAACTCTGCGCCCACAATAAGGTCTAACCCAAGCACCAGGTTCTGCTCGAGCAACCAGCGACAGCCCAGGGTCGAGTCATGATCGGTAATGGCCAGCATCTCGACCTGCTGCTCCCGGGCTCGGGCTATCAGCGCGGCCGGTGACAGTCGCCCATCGGATGCGGTGGTATGACTGTGCAGATCCACCTTCAGGGGCGTGTCCGACGAAGATTCATTCTGCGTACTGAGCATGGCACCAACCTCTGTCGACTGCGGCCTGAGTTCGGGAAAAGGAGTATGACGCAGATCCTGCAGTCCTACTGAAAATCCTTTAACATCAAACGCCACCTTATCAGATCAACTACTCAGCAGCACAAGATGAAACTGATTATCGACAGCCTGCCCGTCATCGTTTTTCTGCTCGCCTACTACCTGAGCGGCAAGAATTTCATGGTTGCCACCGGAGCCCTGGTGATCGCCAGCTGCGTCCAGCTCGGCCTGAACTGGATCAAGACCCGCAGCGTGGCGAAACTTCACCTCTACTCCTGCGTACTGGTAGTGCTGCTCGGTGGTGTGACCCTGGCGGTCGACAATCCGGCCTACCTGCAATGGAAGCCCACAGCCCTGTACTGGCTGCTGGCCCTGGTCCTGATCGGCGCCCGCCTGCTCGGCAACAACCTCACCGCCCGCGGACTGACCGGCATGCTCAAGGGTTCGGAGCTTCGCATCAGCGAGGTTCCCGAACAGATCTGGAACCGCATGAACGCGCTGGCAGTCCTGTTCCTGGGCCTTCTGGGGGGGGCGAACATCTATGTTGCCTACAACTTCAGCGAAGAGTTCTGGGTCAACTTCAAGCTGTTTGGCCTGACCGGCATGACCCTGCTGTTCATGCTGTTGCTGTTCATGAATCTCTCACCCTATCTCAAGACACCGACGCCCGTGCGCGTCGACGATTCAGCCGACCACCCGGATCAACACTGACCGATCCATCGTTATCCGCTTCACCTTGCACCGCGCTTATTGCTAAGGCTTGTCCATGCTCTACGCCATTATCAGTACCGATATCGACAATTCTCTGACCCGGCGTCAGGCCGCCCGCCCGGCACACCTGGCCCGCCTGGAACAACTCAAACAGGAAGGCCGGCTGCTGCTGGCCGGACCGCATCCTGCGATCGATGCCGAAAACCCGGGAGAAGCCGGCTTTACCGGCTCGCTGGTCGTTGCCGAATTCGCCTCGCTCGCGGCAGCCCAGGCATGGGCGGACGCCGACCCCTACATCGATGCCGGTGTCTACCAACAGGTGATCGTCAAACCCTTCAAAGCCGTGCTGCCCTGACCATGCGTTATATCCGTCGAACCCTGATCACCGCCCTGATCGGCACCAGCCTGTGCACGGGTGCCCTGGCTCAGACCCGCTATATTTCCGACACGCTGGGGGTGCCGCTGCGCACCGGACCGAGCAATCAGTACCGCATCATCGACCTCAATCTGCGCTCGGGTACACCACTAACGGTGCTGGACGCGGATGCTGGCGAGGGCTTCAGCAAGATTCGCCTGCGCGATGGCCGTGAAGGCTTTGTGCGCAGCCAGTACCTGCAGGGCCAGCCCGGAGCGCAGGAACAGCTCACCGGCCTGCAGCAGCGCCATGAACAGCTGCAGCAGCAGAGCAAAACGCAGGCAGAGGAACTTGCCGCGCTCAAGCAGGCACTGAGCGAAAGCCGCCGCGGCGAAAACGATCTCAACAAGCAGGCAAGCCGGCTGCAGCAGGAGCTCAGCCATATCAAGGAGGTTGCTTCCGACAGTCTGGCGCTGGCCGATCGCAACGAACGTCTGGTCAAGGAAGTGCTGCAGCTCAAGCAGGAGCGCGAGACCCTGCAGCTGGAAAAACAGCGCCTTGAATCCAATGCCAGCCAGCGCTGGTATCTGTATGGCGCCGGCACGGTGCTCTCGGGCGTCCTGCTGGGCCTGATTCTGCCACTGCTCAAGCGCCGTCCACGCCGCCAGAGCCAGTGGGTCTGAACCGACCTAAAAAACGGGCCCGTGCGGCCCGTTTTTTTATGTGTAGTACGGTCGATCTCAGCGGCGCCTGACCGGCGTGTCGCTGTGGCCAAGCGCGCGCTCCGGATCAAAATGATCCCGCACCCGCTGTTTGAGCTCCTTGGCCTCGGGAAAGCCGCCATCGCGCTTGCGCTCCCAGAGTTCGACCCCGTCGGCCAGCACACGAAACACACCGCCGCGGCCGGGTACCAGCTTGACCGACTCAAGATCATCACCGAAGGTGCTGAGCAGCTCCTGAGCCAGCCAGGCCGAACGCAGCAGCCACTGGCACTGACAGCAGTAATGAATTTCTATTTCCGGTTTTGCCGCCATGACTCCTCCTCGGATACCACATGTGTCAATTCGGGCTGCTGGGCGATCTGCATCCCCACCAGACGGGCGACCAGCACCGTCATGTAGAACTGCCCCATAACCACCTCAAAGGCCGCCAGGGACTTCGCCTCGACCGATACCGGCAGCACGTCACCGTACCCGAGACTGGTCAGGGTGACAAAGCTGAAATACAAGAGTCCTGCCTGGGGGTCACTGCCCAGCAGTAGAGCGCCCTCGAACGAACCCGGATCACAGACCTCGAGCAGGGCAAAGGCCGATGCCCACAGCAGTCCGAGCAGCAGATAACCGCAGAGACTGGCAGCGACAACCTCACGCGTTACCCGGGGCGCACGAAACACTGCATGCAGCAGCTGTACAATCACATAACCGAAAAAGATCAGGTTGGTCAGAATATTGGCCATAGCCAGGCTTCGGACATCTTCGATCAGAAACGCCCAGGAGCTGAGCAGGGTCGGCACGAACAGAGCCCCGCCGATAATCAGTACCCGGCGCTGGTGGCACAGAACATAAACCGAGGCAGCCAGCACCAGCGTCAGGCTGACATGGTAGGCAACCTGGGCAAAACGATCGCTCGGCATCAGGGAAAACAGCAGCGGCTGCACAAACACCAGCACGATCAGCCATAACAACAGGTTGCTAAATCCGTAACGATTGAGGAACAATGCCTTCTCCTTGTCCTGCCCGCGTTCAGCCACATCACTATGCCAAGCCCCATCACCCTGAGCAAACGGATTCAGCGCCTGTTTCTCATGAGTCTAGGCGCCCTGGCCCTGCTCCTCGGGCTTGCCGGCATGGTCCTGCCGCTCCTGCCGACGACCCCTTTTCTACTGCTGGCCGCCGCCTGTTTTGTCCGCAGCTCCACGCGTGCCCACAGCTGGCTGGTCGCGCACCCGCATCTGGGTCCGCTGATCCTGCCTTGGCTTGAAGGCAGCGGCATTCCATTGCGTGCAAAAGGTTACAGCCTTGCCGGACTCTGGCTCAGCCTCGGTTTTTCCGCCTGGCTGATCGGACGACTCGAACTGACCGCACTGCTGGTACTGGTCGGTCTCGGTGTGAGCACCTGGATTCTGCGCCAACCCACCCGGATCGAAGAGCCGCCGCCCGAGCTATAGATATATAAAGTAAGGTTCTAAAAACTCTCTTGCTGATTC
>CAYWUD010000011.1:0-20376 GCA_964461355.1 uncultured Pseudomonadales bacterium
AACTGCCGACACGGGGATTTTCAATCCCCTGCTCTACCGACTGAGCTACCCGGGCGTTAAGGGCGGCGCTATTAAACCCAGATCGCCGCCTTGAGTCAAGGGCTACTGTTCCGGGGTGTAGCCTTCGGCCTGATCGACCTCTTCACCGCTGAAGAACTTGTCCATCTGTTCGGCCAGATAAGAACGGGTTTCCGGCTGCATCAGGTTCAGGTGTTTTTCGTTGATCAGACGGGTCTGGTGTTGCAGCCAGGCCTGCCAGGCTTCCTGACTGACATTGTCGAACAGCCATTGGCCGCGCTCGCCGGGCATCGGCAGCATGGCCAGCCCCGGGGCTTCTTTCTTCAGCTTTACGCAGTAGACGGTACGGCTCATTGTTTCCTCCTCACCAGATCGGCAACCGCCCTATGGTAGTCGCAGCCTTGTCGATGCAGCAACCTTGGCCGTTACAGGGCCGCAGGAATTTTGTGCAGCAGTTTTTTCACCGGGGCGGCCAGCCCCAGCGCCTGTGGCGCGGCGGGGTTGTACCAGCAGTAGCGTGCTTCGCCGAGGGTGCGCGGGCCGTCGGCCTGGATCAGCACCGGGTGGATCTCGAGCTGATAGTGGCTGAAACGGTGATTGAACGGCTGCCAGCGCTGGAACGGAGCGCCGGGAAAACGCAGGGCCAGCTCGGCCTCAAGGTCGGTGTCGAAATCGAGCTCGGGAAAGCTCCAGAGTCCGCCCCAGATGCCGCTGGCCGGTCGCTGCTCGAGTTTCAGCTCGCCATAGCGATTGAGCTGCATCAGGAGATAGACCTGCCGGATCGGCAGCGTCTTTTTCGGTTTGGGTGTCGGCAGGCGGTCGGTCAGCCCCCGCTGGTGTGCCAGACAGTCTGCTGCCAGCGGGCAGAGTGTGCATTGGGGTTTGCTGCGGGTGCAGACCAGGGCGCCAAGATCCATCATTGCCTGGGTATAGTCCGCCAGCCGCTGTTCGGGTGTGTACTGTTCGGCCAAGGCCCAGAGTCTTTTGAGCACTGCGCTCTGGCCCGGCCAGCCTTCGATGGCGGCGTGGCGGGCGAGTACCCGTTTGACGTTGCCATCGAGAATCGGCGCGCGGATGCCCATGCCGATACTGGCAATGGCGCCGGCGGTGGAGCGGCCGATGCCCGGCAGTGCGCTCAGCGCTTCGACCGAGCGCGGAAACTCGCCACCCAGTTCGTCGGTTACCTGCCGGGCGCAGCGATGCAGATTGCGCGCGCGGGCATAGTAGCCAAGGCCGGTCCAGAGATGCAGCACCTGATCAAGCTCGGCAGCGGCCAGATCCTCGACCCGGGGGAACTGGTCGATAAAGCGCTCGAAATAGGGAATGACCGTGGCCACCTGGGTCTGCTGCAGCATGGTTTCCGACAGCCAGACCCGATAGGGCGTGATCTGTTGCTGCCAGGGCAGGTGCTTGCGCCCGTGCTGATCGAACCAGTGCAGAACCCGCGTGCTGAATGTGGTGGTGCTCATCGGTACCTCAAAAAAATGCCGCCCCGAAGGGCGGCAGTATGCGGTTTTGGCGTTGCGCTGCAACTAGTTGAACAGGCCCTTGAGGAGCTTGCCGGCATCTTCGCCCAGCTTTTCCTCGACCTTCTGGTTGAGTTTTTCCTCCAGCTCGGAGCCGTAGAGCTTGGCCACTTCCTGAGCCAGAGCCTCCGTATCGATGCGGCACAGTCCTTTCTGGCCAAAGCTGCCTTCGCAGCGCACCGGCCAGCGGACCTTGGCGTACTTGGGGTTGATGCGACAGGCCGGTTCGTCCTCGGCCGCGGTGGCGCCCAGCACGGTAAGCCCGGAGCGGTAATCGAGACTGCGTGCCGGCAGGTTGATCGAGCCTGCGCCATCGAGTGCGAGCTGATCGAGTTTGGCTACCAGATCCTGATTGCGGGCGATGCCCTGCTTGATCTGCCAGTTGCCCTGCATGTTGGTAAAGGCGGTCAGGTCGGGCCAGTCGCTTTTGCTCATCGGCTCCTTGCGGATACCGGCAATGGCGCCGCAGACCAGCTTGTTGAGGTTGACCCCCTGCAGCTGGCCGGACACCAGTTCGAAGCCGACAGAACCGTTGAGGTTGGCCAGAAGCTCCTGTTGGGTCTTGAAGCGGCTGTTCAGCTGGGCGTCGCTGTTGAGCGCGCCGCTGAACTGGTCGACCTCGGCCAGTGCCTGGGCCAGCGGTTGCACCTGTACGCTGGTGAGCTGGGTCCGGCTTTCCAGTGCCGGGGTCTGGCGCAGGTCAAGCTGACTCTGATGCTGGATACGGCCGCTGAAGAGTCCGGCCTCCAGCGTCTTGATGCGCAGGCGCGCATCTTTCAGTGCCAGTTCCAGTTTCGGCTCTTCCAGTGGTAGGTCAGCTACCTTCAGCGCTTTCAGCTTCAGGCTGCCCGCGATATCAAGCGGGCGCAGGGCCGCGCGGGTACTGGCCGGGATCAGCTCGCCGGATGCGCTCGTAACAGCCTGGTTGGCCGACGCGCTCTGTGTCTCGGCTGATTGCTCCGAAGCTGGTTTCGGCGGGGCCAGATAGCGGTCGAGGTCGAGCTCGTCGCCGCTCAAGGTAAAACGGATGGCCGGTTGTTTCTGCAGGTTCTCCAGGGTGATCGGTCCGCTCAGATTGAAGCCGTCCAGCTCCAGTGTCAGCGGGTCGATCTTCAGCTGGTTTTGATTCCCCTGAGCACGCAGCAGCAGCGACAGCTGAGTCAGCGCTTGATCATCGCGGGTTTCAGGCGCGGCGAGGCCGAGCTCCTGCATCAGCTGTTTCGGGTTCAGCGGCGCCAGAGTCAGCTGCAGATCGAGCGTTTGCTGCAGATACTGCACGGTGCCGGAGAGGCTTACGCTGGAGCTGCCGTTGGCCGGGCTGAATGTGAGCCCCAGCTGATCCAGCCGTACACCGTCGGGTTTGAGCAGAACCTGGCTGTTGAGTTGTACGAGCCCCTCGAGCGCCGGCTGATTGCTGCTCAGTGGCAGCATGGCCTCGAGTGCAAAGGGCTGATCCAGACGAATGGCACCGGTGCGCAGCGAGGCAGGCCCCAGATGCAGTTTCTGCCCGCTGGCCAGATCCTGATAGTCGATCACCAGGTCGCTCAGTTCGATCGCGGCAATATTGAGTGCGAGCGGTTTGCCCGATTCGGGCGTCGTGGTCGGCGCCGGGCTGCTCGGTTCTGCGTTTGCAGCCGCAGGCTCGTTGACCACGCTCTGGGTGGCATCCTGGGCGGCCAGCGTCCAGTTGCCCCGTCCCTTGGCGTCGCGGATCAGATTCAGGTGCAGGCCGTTCAGCAGCAGTCGATCCATTTCCAGTTGGCCGCCGAGCAGGGGCAGCAGGCGAATGCTCGCCTGTACTTCGCTCAGGCTGGCCAGCGGACGCTGCTGTCGATCAGCGACCTTGAGCTCGTTGAGTGACAGGCCCAGCCAGGGAAAAACGGACCATTCGATCGGTCCGTCCAGCTGGACGTCGAGGCCGGTGTGCTGGTAGGCGGCCTGTTCAAGTTGAGCGCGATACTGATTGGGATCGATCAGGCGTGGCAGCAGCAGCGCCATGATCAGCAGCAGCGCCAGAATCAGGGCCAGCGTCAGGCCGGCCAATTTCAGGGCTTTCATGTGCAGCTCTCAGGCCGCAATGGCGGCCGGTTGATTCAGGAAGATGATGACTGGCTGCCGCCATTTAGGCGGCAGCTGTTGTTATCTTAGCGGGCTCGAGCGGGATAGGAAGGGGGATCAGGACTGATCGGCGATAAGCCGGGGGTGCAGTTTTTGCAGATTGTCGAGCGGGCGGATCCAGGGCTTGAGTGTGCCCGCATTGCTCTGGCTGAAGCGTTCCAGGGCGGCCTGGGCGGCTTCACGACTCGGGTAGTGCCCCCAGAGCAGCAGGTGCAGCGGGCGATTCTTGACCTCGATCTGGACTTCGGTCGCGCGCAGCAGATCCGGGTGCTGCTGGCGCAGGCGCTCCAGGCTGTGCGGATCGCTGACCGCAATCAGCTGAATGGTGTATGCGTGTGCGGGCCAGCTCATGGGGTTGCGGCTGCTTTGTGGCACGGTCGGTCGGGCAACCTGCTCGAGGGTAAATTCGAACGGGCCACCGCTATGGCGCTGGCACGACCAGTCGGCATCCGGTGCCGCCCGGCATTGCCAGGCCGACTGACGTACTTCTGGAGTTGGCACGGTGACGCCCGCCCATGCCGGCGCACCCGCGATCAGGGCGGCGATGATGGCCAGAGAGAGAGTGATGCGATAACCGTGCTGTGTACCCATCCGCTTCATACTGTTGGCTCCCCCGCGCTAGAACCTGGTGGTCGACGGCCTGAATCGGCCGTGCTGTTTGAGCTTAGATGTCTACGTCCAATGACGAGCAAATTGTATGCCGCTGTTGGCTGCCCGTTTTTTGTCACGCCCTCGGGGGGCAAATTCTAAACTGTGAAATAGTAAACACTTTTGGTGCGCGGACAGAAGGGGGCGGGAGGCAATTATGCTGATCAGTGATTTTCGTGAGCAGGGCACGGCCCTGCTGCTGCAGGTCACCCGTTACAGTCGCAGGCTTGAGCAGGCGCTGGTGCGAGAGCCAGACAATCCGGAACTGGTGCGTCTGATGGAACAGCTGGCGCGTGAAGCGATCACCATTACGCAGCGCGCTCGGGTGCAACTCAAGGATAATCCGCTGGCGCATCCGAGCCTTGAGCAGCAGTTCGATCAGGATCTGGCCGATACCATGGAGCGCTGGTAGTCAGCGCTCCATGGGCGCAGAGCCGTGCGTTTACCGTGCGGCCAGGCGGATCTGGCCGCCGGTCCAGAGTTCGGCCGGCAGTTTGCGCAGCAGCTGTTCCGCCTGCTGCGCGTCGGGGCCGGGGTCGAGAAGGCACAGCAGGCCCTGACGCCCTGCTTCGCGGGCCACCAGTTCCAGCAGCCAGCTGCCGACGCCGCGCTTGCGAGTGACGGCGCGTACGCACAGCTGCGTCAACCGCCAGCCATCGGCCTCTGGGCAGGCCGTCACGGCGGCGAGCAGCCGACCGTTAAAGCGCGCGGCAAACAGGCGTGCGTTGGCCTGCGCGGGCCCTCCGGCCAGCTCTGGCAGTGTCATCCAGAGCGGTCGGTCGGCATAGATTTTTTCCAGATCGATCAGGTCCTGGGCGCTGGGCGCTGTAACCGCTTCGAGTTCAATCGGCATCGGGGTTCTCTGACAGGAGGGGGGAGTCGAGTGTAGGCCAAGCGCCGGGCGCCGACAAACCCGCCCGCGATACCTCTTTACCGGGATTCAGCCCCCGTGGCCTCTGGGCTGTCGCCGAGGGTCCGGGTATAATGACCCGTTCTTTACACTCTTCCCCCTCCGCCCGAATCTTCTGCGGCGGCCTGTACAGGAGTAGTCCCCATGCCAGATCGTATCGCTAGCGTTGAGCGCAATACGCTGGAAACCCAGATCAAGGTCCGTGTGAATCTCGACGGTACCGGTCAGGGTCACTTTGATACCGGTATGCCCTTTCTCGAGCATATGCTCGATCAGATTGCCCGCCACGGCCTGATCGATCTGGATATCCATTGCCATGGTGACAACCATATCGACGACCATCACAGCGCCGAGGATCTGGGGATCGCGCTGGGCCAGGCCTTTGCCGAGGCGATCGGCGACAAGAAGGGGATCAACCGTTACGGCCACGCCTATGTGCCCCTCGATGAGTCCCTGTCACGGGTGGTAATCGACTTCTCCGGTCGCCCCTGTCTGGTGATGGATGTGCCCTTTACCCGTGCCAAGGTCGGTAACTTCGATGTCGATCTGTTCCAGGAATTTTTCCAGGGCTTCGTCAACCACGCCATGGTGGCGCTGCATATCGACAACCTGCGTGGTCACAACAGTCACCACCAGATCGAAACCGTGTTCAAGGCCTTTGGCCGTGCCCTGAAGATGGCGCTGACCGCCGATCCGCGCATGGCCGGACAAACCCCTTCCACCAAAGGTTGTCTGTGAGGACGTGATGAGTACTGTTGCAGTAATTGATTACGGTGTCGGCAACCTGCACTCGGTCGCCAAGGCGCTGGAGTGTGTGGCACCCGAGGGTATGGTGGTGCGCGTGACCAGCGATATCGACACGATTCGCAGTGCCGAGCGTATCGTTCTGCCCGGTGTGGGTGCGATCCGCGATTGTATGAACGAACTCCAGCGTCTGGGGCTCGATCAGCTGGTACGCGATGTGGTGGCCGCGGGCGAAAAGCCGCTGCTCGGTATCTGCGTGGGGATGCAGATGCTGTTCGATCACAGCGAAGAAAACGACGGCGTCGAGGCGCTGGGACTGGTGCCCGGCAAGATGCGCTTTTTCGGCCGTGATCTGCGCGAGAACGGCGAAAAGCTGAAGGTGCCGCATATGGGCTGGAACCGCGTCTTCCAGCAGCAGAGCCACCCGATCTGGGCCGGCATCGAAGACGGTGAGCGTTTCTACTTCGTGCACAGCTACTACGGCCTCTGTGACCATGCCGAGTCGGTGCTCGGTCGCTGTCATTACGGCCTCGATTTCGATGTGGCGGTGACCCGCGGCAACCTGGTGGGGCTGCAGTTCCACCCGGAAAAAAGTGCCGATGCCGGTCTGAAACTGCTGCACAATTTTCTGCGCTGGACCCTGTGAGCCGCGCTTGCCCTTATTCCGGGCGCGGCCTCTGGCCGCGCCACACCGCTTGAGACAGAACCATGCTGATTATTCCTGCAATCGACCTTAAAGATGGTGCCTGTGTGCGTCTGCGCCAGGGACTGATGGAAGATTCCACCGTTTTTGCCGATGACCCGACTGCAATGGCGACCCGCTGGGTCGAGGCCGGCTGCCGTCGCCTGCATCTGGTGGATCTGAATGGCGCCTTTGCCGGTGAACCGGTCAACGGCGACGTGGTGAAAGCGATTGCCGCCCGTTACCCGGAGCTGCCGATTCAGATCGGTGGCGGTATCCGCGATCTTGAAACCATCGAAGCCTACAAGAAGGCCGGTGTTTCCTACGTGATCATCGGCACCAAGGCGGTCAAGGAACCCGAGTTCGTGGCCGAGGCCTGCAAGGCGTTCCCGGGTTCGGTAATCGTGGGCCTTGATGCCAAAAACGGCATGGTCGCCACCGACGGCTGGGCCGAGGTGAGCGATCAGCACGTCATCGATCTGGCCAAGAAATTCCAGTCCGATGGTGTCGAGTCGATCGTCTACACCGATATCGCCCGTGACGGCATGATGCAGGGCGTCAACGTCGAGGCGACGGCCGAACTGGCGCGCGCGGTGAACATTCCGATCATCGCCTCCGGCGGCATCACCAACATGGACGATATCCGTCGTCTGCAGGCGGTGGCCGGCGACGGCATCATGGGCGCGATCACCGGCCGGGCGATCTATGAGGGCACCCTCAACGTGGCCGAAGCCCAGGCCTACTGCGACAGCTACGAGGCCTGATATGGGACTGGCAAAGCGTATTATTCCGTGCCTCGATGTGGACAACGGTCGCGTCGTGAAGGGCGTGCAGTTTGTCGATATCCGTGATGCCGGTGATCCGGTCGAAGTGGCCAAGCGTTATAACGAGCAGGGTGCCGACGAGATCACCTTCCTCGATATCACCGCCAGCCATGAAGGCCGCGATACCACTGTCCACACCGTCGAGCGGATGGCCAGCGAGGTGTTTATTCCGCTGACCGTCGGTGGCGGTATCCGTACCTGCGACGATATCCGCACCATGCTCAATGCCGGTGCCGACAAGGTCGGTATCAACACCGCAGCGGTGTTCAATCCCGATTTTGTCGGTGAAGCGGCGGCGCGGTTCGGTTCCCAGTGCATCGTTGTGGCGATCGACGCCAAGAAAGTCAGTGCGCCGGGTGAGGTGGAACGCTGGGAGATCTTTACCCATGGCGGGCGCAAGCCGACCGGGCTGGATGCGATCGAATGGGCGCTGAAGATGCAGACCCTCGGTGCCGGCGAGATCCTGCTCACCAGCATGGATCAGGATGGCGTCAAGAACGGCTACGATCTGGGGCTGACCCGCGCGGTTTCCGATGCGCTGCATATTCCGGTGATCGCCTCCGGTGGTGTGGGTAACCTGGATCACCTGGTCGATGGCGTCCTCAAGGGGCATGCCGACGCGGTACTGGCGGCGAGCATTTTCCACTTCGGTGAGTATTCGATCCCGGAAGCCAAGCGTTATATGGCCGAGCGGGGTATTGAAATGCGCCTGTAAGCGGGCGTTTTGAGTCTTCCGAACGGCTGCCTGTAGGCAGCCGTTTTGGTGCGGACCTAGTGAAGTTGGGGAAGTCGCTTGGTGAAGGGGATAAGCCGCGCACTGGTGGCCACGCTGTTCTGGCTGGGCAGTCTGATTGCTCAGGCCGAGCCGCTGTATGCGATGCTCGATCTGGGCGGTGCGCCGCGCTATCAGGGGTATCTGCGTGCCGACAAGGTGCTGGTGGACAAGAGTGCCCGGCAGCTGTCGCTGCTCTGGCGTGGGCGTGTGGTACGCAGCTTTGCCATTTCACTCGGTGAACAGCCCCGGGGGCACAAGCGCCAGCAGGGCGATCAGCGCACCCCGGAGGGGCTGTATCGGCTCGACTGGCGCAATGGACAGAGCGGTTTCTACAAGTCGATCCATATCTCCTACCCCAACGCGCGCGATCGTGCCATCGCCGAGCGGCGCGGTATCGATCCGGGGGGCGATATCGTGATTCACGGGATTCCCAACCGCGATCGCGGGCTTGATGAGCTGTACCGGGGCCGTGACTGGACCGATGGCTGTATTGCGGTCACCGATGCTGAAATGGATCAGATCTGGCTGGCGGTGGCCGACGGCACCCCGATCGAGATCCTGCCCTAGTGCAGCCATAAAAAAACCGCCCATGCTCGGGCGGTTTTTTTTTTATGGCTCGAAGGCCTAGAGCTGTTTCAGGAACACCTTAGAGTTGCGCTGCAGGTTATAGATCTCCTGCTTTTCCTGCGGCAGGTCGCTGACCCGTGCCGGATGGAAGCCGCGCTCGAGGAACCAGTGCGCCGTACGTGTGGTGAGCACGAACAGGCGACGAATGCCGCGGCGCTGGGCGCGCTCTTCCAGATGTTCGAGCAGCAGATCACCGCGGTTGCCATGGCGGTATTCGCCGTGGATCACCACGCAGGCGATCTCGGCCGACAGCCCGTCGCTGAAGGGGTTCAGGGTCGCGCAGCCGATGATCATGCCGTCGCGCTCGATCAGGCTGAAGCCGTGGATTTCGCGCTCGATCTGTTTGCGCGAGCGGCGTACCAGCACGCCCGCTTCTTCCAGCGGCTTGATCAGCTCGAGGATACCGCCGACATCCTCGATGCTGGCATCGCGCAGCTGCTCGTAGTTGTCTTCGGTCACCAGAGTGCCGGCCCCATCACGGGTAAAGAGTTCGCCGAGCAGGGCGCCATCCTGATGGAAACCGATGATATGGCTGCGCCGTACGCCCGAGGTGCCTGCGGTAATGGCCGCGTTGAGCAGCCGGCGCAGCGCGGGATCGCGCTCGACTTCCAGATAGCTGATGGCGGTTTTCGGGTCCATCTGGCGCACCAGCTGACCTTCGGCATCCAGAATGCCCGGCATCTGGCTGAGCAGAATCAGTTTTTCCGCGCCCAGTGCGATGGCGGTGCGGGTAGCGACTTCTTCGACATTGAGATTGAACAGCTCGCCGGTAGGCGAAGAGCCGATGCACGAAAGCAGCACCACATGGCCGTCATCCAGGTGCTGGGCAATGGCCTTGCGGTCGATGCGACGCACTTCACCCGAATGCTGAAAGTCCACGCCACCCAGCACGCCCAGAGGCTTGGCGGTAACAAAGTTGCCGCTGACCACGCGGATGCGCGAACCGTGCATCGGCGAGTTGGCCAGTCCCATCGAGAACAGCGCTTCGATCTCGTAACGCAGATTGCCCACCGCATCCTTGGCACATTCGAGCACGTCGCGGTCGGTAATGCGCAGATCATCGCTGAAGTGGCACTCGAGGCCGCGTTCACGGATACGCTGATCGATCTGCGGGCGCGCGCCGTGCACCAGCACGATCCGCATGCCGAGACTGCGCAGCAGAGCGATATCGCTGATGATGTCGGCCAGCGGGCCTTCGATCAGCGCTTCGCCGCAGAGCATGATGACAAAGGTCTTGCCCCGGTGCGCATGGATGTAGGGCGCCGAGCGGCGAAAAAACTGGATGTAGTCGTGGCTGCAGGTGGTCATGGCAAGGGTTCTGGGCTCCTTGGATCGGTGCGCTACAGTAGCGGGTTCTCGATCGGTGGCAAATAGTGATTAATCGGCATTCGGGCCGGCCTGTGCCGGGTTCGGTTCGAGGCAGTAGCGCTGGATCAGACCACGCAGGATCGCCAGCGTCGGCTCGATGCGCTCGAGCGCGAGAAATTCATCCGGCTGGTGCGCCTGTTCGATATCGCCCGGTCCCAGCACCAGGGTCTGCATCCCCAGCTGACTGAGAAAGGGGGCTTCGGTGGCAAAGGCAACGGTACCGGCGCGGTGACCGGTGAGCTGCTCGCAGGTGGCCACGAGTTCGGCCTGCTCGGGGCAGGCAAAGGCCTCCAGACTGGGAAAGATCGCATCGAGACTCAGGCTGACGCCGCTGTCGCGGGCGATCGGCTGCAGGCGCTCATTGAGCGCTTCGCGCAGCAGCGCCGTGTGCATGCCCGGCAGGGGGCGCAGGTCGAATTCGAGCTGGCAGCGGCCGCAGATGCGGTTCGGATTATCGCCGCCGTGGATGCAGCCGAGGTTCAGGGTCGGAACCTCGACCCGGAACAGCGGGTTGCGGTAGCGCTCGCCCAGTTCGCGGCGAAACTGCAGCAGCTCGCCCATTACTCGGTGCATTGCTTCCAGCGCGTTGACGCCGTTGGCCGGGTCGCTGGAGTGGCCGGAGTGCCCGCGAAGCTCAACGCGCTCCATCATCATCCCCTTGTGCGCGCGAATCGGTCTGAGCCCGGTGGGTTCGCCGATGACGGCATAGCGTGCCTTGGGCCGGCCGGCGGCGACCAGCGCACGGGCGCCATCCATCGAGGATTCCTCGTCGGCGGTGGCGAGGATGATCAGTGGCTGCTGCAGCGGCTGGCCCAGCAGCGGTCGCAGCGCCTCGATGATCAGCGGGAAAAACCCCTTCATGTCGCAGCTGCCGAGGCCGTACCAGCGGTTGTCGCGCTCGGCCAGGGTAAACGGATCGCTCTGCCACAGATCGACATCGCAGGGCACGGTATCGGTGTGCCCGGCCAGTACCAGCCCGCCCGGCCCCTGACCGAGGGTGGCGATCAGGTTGTACTTGCCGGCTCGGCCCGGCACCGGCATACGCTCGACGGCAAAGCCCAGGGGCTCCAGCCAGTTGGCCAGCTGCTCGATGACACCGGTATTGCTCTGGTCGAACTCGGCGCGCGTGGCACTGACCGACGGTTGGGCGATCAGGTGCTGGAACATCTGTTTGAGATCGGGCGCAAGCGGCATGGGAGATCCTCGGGTGTACGGCAGCGGTTCTCCAAGCTTAAGTGAAGCGCTGTGGCAGAGGTAGATGAAAATGCTGTGCTTATATTTAGGGTAAGGTCGACGGGAGGTAAGGCAGATGTACCGAAGCTGGGTATTGCTCTGTTGCTGGCTGAGCATGGTCTTGGCCGAGGAGCCGCTGCGGGTGGCGCAAGTGTCGCTGCATTATCCGCCGTTTCACTTTGAGGCCGGGGCCGAGCGCCTCGGGGTCTACCCCGAGATGCTGCGCGCGGTACTCGAGGAGATCGGTCAGCCCTTTGACGTGGTCAGCCTCGATTATCCCGAGCTCAAGCCGGCCTACCGTTCGGGACGGATTCATATCATCTGCTGTACCCATCCGGCCTGGTGGCAGGATGATCCGGATCTCGATTACCGCCTGTTCTCGATGCCGCTGGCCGATAACCGGGATCTGTGGATCTTTCCGCGTGGGGAGCCGTTCAATCCGATCAGCGAGCTGGCCGGCAAGCGCGTGGCGCTGATTCGCTCGTTTGTGTACCAGGGCGTGGCCGATGCGCTGATCGAGCGAGACGACCATGAAGGGGTCGAATCGTTGTTGGCGGCGGTGGCTGATGGCCGCGCCGATGCCGGTATCGTCAACGAGTGGGTGCTGCTGTGGGAGCTTCGGCGTACGCCCATGCCGTTTGATCTGCCGCAGGAGCAGGATCGGGTAACGCTGCATCTGCTGGTTCACCGCGACTGGCAGGCGCTGTTGCCTAGACTTAACGATGCCGTTGATCGTTTGCAGGCCAATGGCACGTTCGAACGGATCATTCGCAGCTATCTGCCCGGTTACCGACCGGTGATTTTTCCCGCCGATGAAGATCGTCCCTAGGACAGGGCGCAACTGATGGCTCAGGGGCTTCGGGAGGGCTTCCGGAGACTTGTATCGAGGTAAACAACGGTGAAATTCTGGCCCCTGCTTCTGGCTTTACTGACCGCACCTGTGGCAAGCGAACCGGTCTGGCTGCTGGGTGAGCTGTCGGTTCATTATCCGCCCTTTCACATGCTGCTGGGCCAGGAGCGGCGCGGCATCTACGCCGACCTCGCTCAGGCAGTGCTGCACCATGCCCGGATTCGCCACGGCACACGTTATTTCACCTTCAAACGCCTTAAGCGCGCCTATTCCAAGGGTGATATAGCGCTCAGCTGCTGTACCCACCCGGCCTGGTGGGAGGACGTCGGCGGCGTCGATGCGGAACTTTTCTCCGACCCGCTGCTGGAAATCCGCGATGTCTGGGTGTTTCCCCGGGGCTATGCCTTCGATCCGGTCGCCGATCTTGTGGGCAAGCGTGTGGCTCTGATTCGAGCCTTCGGTTATCGCGGGCTGGAACAGGGTCCCTTTGAGCGTCTGGATCAGGACGATGTGGATCAGATTCTCGAAGCGGTCTCCACCCATCAGGCGGACGCCGGCGTACTCAACGAGTGGGTATTGCTGTGGAAGCTCAAGGAGCAGCCCTATGCACTCGATCGCCCGGTGGAGCAGGATCGGGTGAGCGTGCATTTTGTGGTGCGGCCGGAGGCCCGCCACCTGCTGGCACCGCTGAATACCAGCATTGCGGCGCTGCGTCGTGACGGCACCCTTGATCGGATCATCCGCAGCTATCTGCCCGATTATCGTCCGGTGATCTTTCCGATTGCAGAACCCTAGCTGGCTGGGCTCAATGGTTCAAAGCAGCCGCGGACAGGGTTGAAGGATTCGGCGTGGACAGAGCCGGCATTGAGCTGCGCAATCAGATCCTCGATCGCTCGCACCGGCGCTTCAAAGCGAGTGGCGCAATGGCCGATCTGCTCGAGCTTGTGGGCATCGCTGCCACCGACCTGCGGCAGGCTCAGCAGTGCGGCGCTGTGCGCCGCCCGGGCGTTGGCCTCGGGGCTTGTGGTGCAGTTGTGCACTTCGATGGCGCTCAGGCCGGTCAGATCGAACAGGCGGTCACCGAGGCTGCGCTCACTATCGCGGTAGGGGTGTGCGGCAATCACGGCCCCCTGGTCATGGCGCACCCGATCGATCAGGGACTGGGCATCGAGCTGCAGGCTGGGCAGGCGGGTCAGGCCGAAGCAGAGCAGATCGCCCTCGCGGCTCATCAGTTCCACACCGATAAACAGGCGCAGGCCATAACGCTGGCTGAGGCGATACGCATCGGTGTAGGCGCCGCGAGACTCATGATCGGTGATGCACAGGGCATCCAGGCCTCGTTCGCGGGCGCGCAGAACGGCCGCCTCAAGATCAATCTCACTGCAGCGTGAGTAGGCGGCGGTATGAAAGTGGAGATCGATCAGCATCGGCACGGCGCTCCCGCCTGATCAGGGGCTGTACATAAATATCAGCTTAGTTGCTGTCCTGTGGCGGAGGTGTGACCGGCATCAAGCGAATGGGCCCACTATGCTTGCAGGAGGAGAGATAACCCTGTGGCGCATGCCGAGGTGATCCCATGTCGATCTGTACCGGCTCCAGAGGTTGGTTGCTGAGTCTGCTGCTGGCACTGCCTCTGGCGGCCGAATCCTGGGTGTCCGGTGAGCTGAGTCTTAATTACCCGCCGATCTATTTTGAACTGGGCGCCGGCCCGCGGGGGATCTACGCCGATCTCAAAAATGCCATTCTGGACGAGGCCGGTATCGCCCACCGGACCGAATACCTCTCTTCCAAACGTCTGTTTCGCGATATCTGGCGTGCACGTCTGCATCTTAACTGCTGTTCCAATCCCGGCTGGTGGGTCGGCTGGGGCAGTGACGAGCTGATCGACCCCAAGGCCTATTCACAGCCGGTGGTGTGGATGCGCGATATCTGGGTATTTCGCCGCGGACGGGCCTTCGATCCCGAGCGTCAGCTGACCGGCAAGCGCATCGGCCTGATCCGTGGTTTTGGCTACCGCGAGCTTGATGAGCGTCAGTTCAGTCGCATCGATTTCGACAGTTCCGATGATCTGATCCATGCCCTGATCGCCGGCGAAGTGCAGGCGATTATCCTCAATGAGTTTGTCTTTGGCTGGTGGATGAGCCGCCGGGGCTTTCCGCTTGAAGCCGGGCCGATGCAGGATCAGGTTGCCCTCAGTTTTCTGGTACACCCGAAGGCAGCGGCGCTGATGCCGCAGATCAATGCGGCGATTACGCGGTTACAGGCGCGCGGGGCCCTTGAGGCGCTGATCCGTGGCTATCTGCCCGAATATCAGGCTCCTGAGGGCGATTCAGGGGGTGAGCGCTAGCCGCTGCTGGCGTTCTTCCAAAAGCTGGCGGCGCAGGCGCCGGCTCTGTTCCAGATAGTAACGCTGCTCGGCGTCGAGGGTCTGCAGCTGCTGTTGCAGGCGGCTGAGCTCCCCGTTCAGCTCGTGTTGCAGTTGCTGTAACTGCTCGAGATCGACCTCCGGTTCCTGGGCATGGGTCGCAAAAGACAGGCTTGCGAGCAGGGGCAGAACGGCAAACAGCAGGCGGCAGAGGGTCACCGGAGGGCTCCAGTCGTGAAACAAACGCGGGCAATGTACCTGAATGGAGGCAAAAAGAAACCGCAGGGGCGTGAACGCCTGCGGTTTTTACGGGATTTGGGTTAGCCCGCTGTTGTTTCTGTGGTGCTGTTGTCAGCATCGGCGAGGGGATCTGCGGTCGTTGCCTCGGGTGCTGCGGGTGCCTCAGTGGTAGCAGACTCAGCTTCGGCCACGGCAGGTTCGCTCAGTCCCATCTGTTCGAGCTGCTGGCTGCGAAAGCGCTCCAGTCCTTCTTCGACCAGCGCAAAGGTGCGATCGATGTCGCTGGCGATCTCTTCGCTGAGTACCTGCAGCCCATCAAGAATATCGCGCGCTTCGTTAAAACCCTGCTCGATGCCGCCGCGAATCACGGTCAGAAAGCGGTCGATCAGTTCCTGGCCCTGCAGCTGTGGATTGGCCGCCTGATAACGGGCCAGCAACATGGTTGAGCCGGTGACGATGCGCTCGGCGGTCGCTTCCGGAGAAGTATCGACCCCCTCTGCGACCGCAGCCTGCAGCGCCTGTGGCCCGAGCGCCGGTTCCAGGCGTTCGTTGATCGATTCGATCGCCGCACGGTAGACCAGTGCCAGAGGATCATCTGCCGAGCGGACGCTGACTTCCGCTTCGAGAATGGCGACATTCAGGCTCTGCTGGCTCGACAGCGTGCTGTCACGTCCCTCGACGGTCTCGACAGGAGCAGGCTGAGGACGTTGTGGTACCCCCTGGGCCTGCGGCGGCAGGGGCTTGAAACGAACTTCGTGTGCGCGCGCCGATGCCTGAACGGGCAGCGGGGGCATGATTTCTTTGGGGCCGGCCATGACAGACCTCCGGATCTTTTCGTGCGTTATAGAGAGTATCGGCCGCTCCCTGGCAAAAATGAGTCCTTTTTGTGCAAAAATTAATCAGCAAGATTCGGGCCGGGATCTGTCATCTCTGTTCGAGCATGTGCTTGAGACGATACCAGCCAAGCCCCAGCGCTTCGTGCAGGACCCAGTAACTGGCAGCAAAGGCCTCGGGCTCGGGGAATCCGTACTGGCCGGGAAAGCGCCAGGGGCGGGGGCGGTAGTAGCCTGTCGCGGCAGGAAACACGGTCAGTCCCTGTGCTTCAAAGGCGAAGCGGGCACGGGGCAGGTGCCAGGCCTGACTGATCAGCACGATGCGCTCAATACCGGCTTTTTGCAGCAGGGGGGCGCTGTAGCGCGCATTTTCCCAGGTTGTGCGGCTGACTTCTTCCTGCGCCCAGACCTCGGTATGCAGCCGCTGTTGCAGAAATTTAGCCATCAGAGCCGCTTCACTCTGCTGGCCCATGCCCAGGCCGCCACTGGTGAGAATCGGCAGGCCGCTGCGCTGGTGCAGCTCGGCGGCATAGATCAACCGCTGCTGGGCGAGGAGGCCCGGCAGATCCTGGCCGGCGTATTCGGGCGCAGCCGGATAACGTCCGCCGCCGAGGACGACCAGAGCCTGGGCACGGTACAGATCGAGGCGCTCGAGCGGCTCCGGTTCGAGCCGCGCTGTGAGCCACAGGGCACCGTACGGGGTACTGATCAGCCACAGCAGCGCCAGTGCCAGCAGCCCCAGTGCATAGCCCGTGCGGCGCCAGCGACGGGCCAGCAGCCAGGCCAGCAGTAGCAACAACAGATTCAGGGTCGGCGGCAGCAGCAGGGTTTTCAGCAGCGGATAGAACATGATCGGTCGGCTCGGCCAGAAACGAAGTGCCTGTTATACCCGGTTACCCACAGAAAATCTGCATGCTTATCCACAAGCATGAACAATGTCGTCCACGTGGCGTGGTCGTGATGGCCGCATGACATCGGTGCCGCTGTTTCGGCCTGTAACCCTTATGGTTATTGGGGATTTTGGACTAAGGAGTTATGCCTATTTTGCCGCAGCAGGCAGGCTGGAGGAAAAAAAGAGGCGTACACTGTGTCGGTTTTTGCAGGGTGCTGATCAAAAAATGCTCAGCACCGTTGTCGCCCGAATACCCTGTGTGGAGGTCTCCTGATGAAGCTGAGCAGTCAACGTGTGTATATGGTGGGTCTGGATTTTGGTTCGACCACCAGTCGTTTTATGTTGGCCTCGGCCCGCGTGGGCAAGGATCCGCATTCAGGGCGTGCCAGTTTTATTGATCGCCGGGTAGAGTTTCAGGCCGAACCGGTGTTTACCCCTTATGCCGACGGACTGATCGAAGCGGATGTGGCCGAATCACTGGTGGACGGCTGGATTGCCGCCAGCGGCATTGATCCCAACAAGATCATGACCGGTGGCGCCATCATTACCGGCCTGGCGGCGGAGAATGAAAACAGCGAGCATCTGACCCGCATTATCCGCCAGAAGATCCCGCACTCGGTGGTGGCGACTGCCGATGATTCCAGTCTTGAATCCTGGCTGGCCTTCATGGGTTCGGCGGCGCCGCTGTCGAGCCGGATGCCGGGACAGAACCTGATCAACCTCGATATCGGTGGCGGTACCACCAACAGCGCGATCGGCAGCAACGGCATAGTCGATAACGTTGGCAACATCTTTGTTGGTGCCCGTCATTTCCGTTTCGAGCCGGGTACCTACCAGCTGCAGGGCATGACCCGCTACGGTGAAGCGATCTGTCGCGAGTTCGGGCTCAGTGCTCGTGTCGGCGAGGAGATGAGTGAAGCGGATCGCAACAAGGTGCTCGAGTATTTTGTCGGTGCCATGGAGGCGCTGGTGAAGGGCGACACCGGATTCTTCGATTGCCCGGTCGGTGTGCTGATTCATGAAGTCCCGCTGTTCCACAGCAGCCGTAATGTCAAAGTGCTGTTCAGCGGCGGGGTCGGCGAGGTGCTGTACCGCTTTATCGAAACCGGCGAATGGCCGAGCACCACCTTCTATGGCGATCTGGGTGTCGATCTGGCCCAGCGCATCATGCAGTCGGAACTGCTGAGCAAGGATCTGGCGGAATGTATTCCGGACAACCGCGGTATCGCCACCGTCAGCGGTCTGGCACAGTTCAACTCGGAAGTGTCCGGCTCGACCCTGTTCCTGCCCAACAAAGAGTGGCTGCCGCTGGAAGACCTGCCGGTTGTGGCGCAGATTCCGTTCAAGCCCAACCGCCAGAAGATCTACGACGCCCTGAGCATCATTCGCCGTTCCAACCGCGGTGGTTGCATCCAGGTCGAAGCGAGCCCCAACGCCCATGCACTGCAGTACGAAGATCTGAAGAAGATGGGCGCGGTCTACCGCGAGTGCATCGAGTCTCTCGAGTTTCCGCCGGAGCTGCCGATCGTGCTGCTGTTGTCGCAGGACTTCGGCAAGGCGCTGGGTAACTTTGCCAGTAACTGGCGTCAGCTGAAGGTGAAGCTGATCGTGATTGACGAGGTGCCCGAGCGTTCGGCCCAGTTCGTCTCCGTTGGCGAGCCGCTCGAAGGTGATCTGATTCCGGTGTCCTTCTACGGACTCTGATCGGGCCCCACCAGATCAGCCAACAGCCGCCTCTGTGCGGCTGTTGTCGTTTATGGGCGATAGTCTTTATTTCTCGCAGGCGCTTCTCTACTCTGGTGGGATTGTCTTGTGTCTCGGCTTCGGGCCGTTATCGAAAGGGAAAGTCGCTATGCAGAAGTTGGGAGTGGGCCTCGGTGCCCTGGCAGTGGCCGCTGTAGCCGGTCTGCCGATGGTCAGTGGGTATCTGAGTGAACAGGCGTTTCGTCAGGGCATCGGTCAGATGCAGGAGCCGGGCATCAGTGTGTCCCTGGTCGAGTACGAGCGCGGTTATCTGGAGGCCAGTGCCCGCACGCGCATCGAACTGACCGATCCGGTGATGCGTGAAGAGCTGGAAGCCGAAGGCGTGCCGACCCTGTTCGAATTGCGCCATGCCTTCAAGCACGGGCTGTTTTCGGTGACCGGTGAAAGCCTGCCAGTCTTCAGTGAAGAGCAGCGCGAAATGGTCAACGAGCTCTGGGGTGAGGGCGCCGAGCCGATCCGGCTCGATACCGAAACCGACTGGCAGGGGCAGACCGATTTTCAGCTGACCGTTGACGGCTTCGACTTTGCCGAAGGCGAGGCGCGTCTGAACTGGTCGGAGCTGGTGGCTACGGGTGAAAGTGGCATTGATGGCTCCCTGCGCTTCGAGATGAACTGGCCCGGCATGCAGCTTGAGGACGGCGCCGAACGCATTACCCTTGAAACCCTTGCCGCCAGCGGTCAGGGCCAGATGCATCAGGGCCTCTGGCTCGGGGATCAGACCTTCAGTCTGGCGCGTTTTGCGATCGACAGCGAAGAGGTCGGTGCGGTGCTCGAAGAGTTCAGCGCGGTGATGAACAATCATCGTGAAGGCGATCTGTATGCCGGGCATTCCGAACTGAAGGTGGCCAGTCTGGCGCTTGGTGAAAGCCGTCTGGACAACCTTGCGGTACGGATGCAGGCGAACGGCTTTGATGCCGAGGCGGTCGAACAGCTCAGCATCAACCAGAATCTGGCTGACAGCGCCCAGGCGCAGGCATTCACTGCCGCACTTGATCGTCTGGTTGCCCGCGGCTTCGAACTTGAGGTCAAACCGCTGTCCGCGGATCTTGCCGATGGTGCCCTGAACGGTGAAGTGCAGCTGAAGCTGCTGCCCGGTCTTGAGCAGGCCAGTCAGATGCCGTTTGCCGTACTGCAACAGCTCGATGGTCGTATTCATCTGAGCCTGCCGCGGGCGCTGATGGATAACCCGTTCTGGGCCGAGGAGATCGGTGCGCTGGTGCAGATGGGACTGCTGGTCCCGGAAGAAGAGCTGCTGGTGCTCAATGCTTCGATCAAGCCCGGTGAGCCGGCACAGCTCAATGGTCAGCCGTTGCCGATGTAAGCCTGTTCAGCAAGGATTCAGATAGTTCTGTTAGCCTCTGCTTATGTAATAGGCAAGACAGCAGCTTAAGGCGCTCCTTCGGGAAGCGCCTTTTTTTTGTGCGTGCTGATCGGCATAAAAAAAGGCCACGCAGATGCGTGGCCTTTTTTCATTGCGGGGATCAGCCGAAGAAGTTCTTGAAGCCGAAGAAGAAGGCGATTGCCAGAATCGCACCGGCCGGCAGAGTAATGATCCAGGACATGAAGATGGTACCGATCACCTTCAGGTTCAGAGCGCTGATGCCGCGCGCCAGGCCAACCCCGAGAACCGCACCTACCAGGGTGTGGGTGGTGGAAATCGGCAGGCCGGTACCGGATGCCAGTACCACGGTCGAAGCGGCCGCCAGCTGTGCGGCAAAACCGCGGCTCGGGGTCAGCTCGGTAATATCTTTGCCGATGGTGGCCATGACCTTGTAGCCGTAAGTCATCAGACCGATCACGATACCGACACCGCCAAGCAGCAGAACCCACTGCGGCATCGCGGATTTGGCCAGAATCTGGCCGCCACTCTGGATCACGCCGACCACGGCCGCCAGCGGGCCCACCGCGTTGGCCACGTCATTGGAGCCGTGGGCAAAGGCCATGGCGCAGGCGGTGAAC
>CAYWUD010000012.1:0-19397 GCA_964461355.1 uncultured Pseudomonadales bacterium
CACTCAGCGGCAGGTCAAACAGCCGGGTGGCAAAGGCCGCCCGCACCCGCCGTTCATCCCGCGGATTCAGAGCCGCCTGCAACAGCTGCAGCAGCTCCCGAGCCTCTGCGGTCATAAAGACATTGTCACGGGCACTGAGATAGACCGAACGCACCCCCTGAGCCACCAGCGCCCGACGCACACAGGCGGCGTCGGCACCACTGCGGACCAGAACCGCCATATCCCCCGCCTGCAGCGGGCGATCACCGATCAGGGCGCGCCCGGCCTGCCCCAGCTGCAGCAGGCGATTGATGTCACGGGCACAGGCATCGGCCTGAGCCTGCTTGTAATGGCTCGCACTCGGCGAGTCCTGAAAAAACCAGAACTGCAGTGGGTCGATGGCGGCGCCATCGATCCGCAGCGGGGCCTTGTCGGCCTGACCGGCGGCCCTGACCGGCAGAAACGGAATATCCGCTTCCATAAACGGCCGCTGTTGGCGGGCAAAAAGATGGTTCACCGCCTCGATCAGCCTGGTCGCCGAACGCCAGTTGGTGTCCAGATTGTAGTGATCGGCGGTACTGCGCCGGGCGCACAGATAGGTTTCGATATCCGCACCGCGAAAGGCATAGATCGCCTGCTTGGGATCGCCGATCATCAGCAAGGCCGAATCCTGCGCCGCAGCATACAGACGATCGAAAATCCGATACTGGATCGGGTCGGTATCCTGAAATTCATCGATCATGGCGACCGGGAACTGAGCGGCCACCGCCTCGGCCAGTTCGGCGCCATGAGCACTCTGCAGGGCACGGTCGAGCCGAATCAGGAGGTCGTCAAAGGACAGCTCGGCCTGCTCCTCCTTGAGGGTATCGACCTCGGCGCGCACCGCGTCGAGCGCCGCCCTCGGCAGGCCGTAACACAGTGCCTGATAGCGCTGCGCCATACGGGCATTGGCCTCCAGCAACGGATGCACCAGCGGCTCGGCCCCCTTTTTCATCCGTGTGGCCAGATAATCTCGGTTGATATAGGCGAGCGCATCAGCCGCTAGCAGGCCGCCGTCGGCAAATGCCTGCATCGCCCGCTGATGCCTGGCCAACGTCTCGGTCTTCACCCGTCCGCGGTGCAGCGGTGCCTCGGCCAGAAGATCAATCAGTTCTTCGCCCTGTGCCTGCCACAGGCTACGCAGCTGCTCGATATCGCCCTCCAGCGTCTGCAGCAGAGGCAGCAGCGGCTCGGAGGGTTCCGGTAACAGCTTGAGCTCCGGCCGGCTCAGCGCATCATCGATCTGGCGTAGCAGCGCATCGGGACTCGGGTACAGTGCCCGCACCCAGACCGCCACGGGCTTGGCCAACCACTGCAGGTGACGGCGCCAGAAATCGCGAATGGCCAGTTCCTGATAGGGCCGCACCTCCTGCACCAGCTGCGCCTCGAACAGGCTGCCGGACTCAAAGGCATGCTCCTTCAGCATGCGGGCACAGAACCCGTGAATGGTGAATACCGCCGCTTCATCCATCTGCTTCTGAGCCCGATCCAGGCGCCGGAAGGCCTCGCGATGATCCGCCACCTCGGCCAGCAGCGTGCGGATAAAGGCATCCTCGGAGTGCCCGCGGGCAAAGGCCAGACGCGCTTCACTGATCCGCTGACGAATCCGCTGGCGCAGCTCTGCCGTGGCCGCTTCGGTAAAGGTCACCACCAGAATCCGGTCGACACTGAGCGGCTGCGGATGAGCGCAGCCCTCCGGGCCATGGCCGAGCAGCAGGCGAAGATACAGGCCGGCAATGGTATAGGTCTTGCCGGTACCGGCACTGGCCTCGATCAGGCGCCGCCCGGTGAGGGGGAAACGCTCCATCTGCAGCGCTCGGCTCAGGCTCTCAGGATGCGTCATGATCCGGATCCTCCAGTTGATCGGCGATAAGACTCCAGAGTGGCTCGGCCACCGGCACCATGGCCTCCAGCCAGGCATCGAGATCCGGCCAGAACCGCTGCAGATACGGGCAGTTCTGCCATTCGCCAGGAGTGCCGTTTTTGGCGTCACTCATGCACTCGCGTACGGCCTGGTCGCGTTTTTCCGGATCGCCGGTCATAAGCAGCAGGGCGGCAACGGGCAGATACGCCAAGGGCTCTTCCAGACTCCGACGGTACAGGGCCAGCCACAGTTCGAGTTGTGTCCCTGCGCACGCGGCGGACAGCGGCGTGAAGCAGCGCTCCTCGTTCAGCGCCAGTATCCGAGTATGCACCGCATGCCCCATCGCACAGAGGGCCAGATGCTCAAGCCAGGCGCTCTGCAGGCGATTACCGTTGAGCGTTGCGCTGGCGTAATAGCGCAGCGGACCAAAACCGCCATCAGGATGCCGGTAGCAATGCTGCACCCAGCCCTGCAGGCGGACGCCTGCGAGCTCCAGATCGATCTCCAGTGTCTGCTCCGGCTGTGCCAGCGGCGCGGCCAGCTTCTCTGACCAGAAGCCTTCGACCTCCCCCTGCAGCTCCTCAAGCCAGAGTTCGCCAAAACGCCCGGAAGGCAGCAACCCTTCGGCCTTCAGGTAACGCGGCACCTGATCGCCATCGCCCTGACGCAGACGTTCGAGCCAGCGGCGCCGAATCATGAAGGCGTCGAGCTTGTTGATGGAAAAGGGTTCGACATCCTGCACCCCGGCTTCGCGGCGCTCGAAATGGATCTGCAGCCGCTCCTGGGCAAAAAAGCGCGCAGGATGGCGCGCGCAGCGCACCAGATCCGGCAGCTCGACCAGTTCCAGCGGCACCGGCGACAGAGGCTGATCGGGCCAGTCCTGCACCTTGGCAGCCAGCACCTGGCGCCACTCGCGGGCGTAGCTGAACAGGCGTGCCTGCCTGCCATCGAAATAACGCGGGCTGAAGGGTTGCAGCGGGTGCTCCAGACGCAGGTGCTCAAGTACCCGCTGGCCGCTCTGATCGCAATCGAGCATCTCGTCCCCCGGCAGGACGAAACTCTGCTGCACGTATTCGAGCAATTCGCTGACCAGCACCGAGGGCGCCCGCTCGCTGTTATCCTGAATGCTGCGACCGATGTAGCTGATATACAGGTGTTCCCGGGCCGCCAGCAGGGCTTCCAGAAACAGGTAGCGGTCGTCCTCGCGCCGTGAACGATCACCGCGCCGCGGCGGATTGGCCGCGATCAGATCAAAACCAAGTGGCGCGATACTGCGTGGATACACGCCATCATTCATACCCAGCAGGCAGACCACCTTAAACGGGATCGCGCGCATCGGCATCAGGGTGCAGAAATTCACCCGCCCGGCGAGAAAACGGCTGGATGAGCGCTGACTGTCGAGCTCCTGAATCAGCCAGTCACGCACCACATCCAGCGACAGCGGGGTATCCAGGGCATTGGCCTGCAACTCGTCGGTCAGTTTTTCGATCGCCGCCTGCAGCTGCGCAGCGGCATGGGCCTCCGTTTCATCAGCCAGCAGAAAGGTTTCGGCCAGCTGCTGCAGGCGTTGCTGCCAGGCGCGCGGCGAAGCAGGTTCCTCCAGACAGCGGCTCCAGAGCTGCAGTGCCTCGAGAAAATCGCCCAGTGGCCCGAGCGGCACGGCGGCCAGCCCTTCGACTTCGGCATAGGGCAGAATCGATCCGAGCAGCGCACCCTCGGGGGCACGCGCATAACCGGCCAGCAACCGCTCAAACCCGAAGCGCCAGCTGTTTTGCGGATCTTCCGGCAGGTCGAAGCGCGCCTTGCTCGGCCCGTCCAGCCCCCAACGTACGTTCACCGCCATGGCCCAGCGATACAGCTGCTCGAATGCCTCCTGTTCGAGTCCGAAGCGCCGCTGCAGCGCCGGAAGTTCCAGCAGCTCGAGCAGTTCGGACGCGCACGCGCGCATTCTCGGCAGCTGCAACAGACGTAAAAAGGCTTCCAGCAACGGCGCCTCGGCACGGGCGCTGCGATCGGAGATCGCCACCGGAATGCGCCGCTCCTCCGGCGCACTGGCAAACACCGCCTGAATCGCCGGAGCATAGGCATTGACATCCGGCATCATGACAATGACATCGCGAGGACAGAGGCTCGGATCGGCGTCAAACAGGTCGAGCAGACGGTCCTGCAGCACTTCCAGTTCGCGCATCGGGCTGTGGCAGCTGTGCAGCTGCAGGCTGCGGTCGGCCGGATCGAGGCAGGTCTTGGTCTCGCTGTGGGGCAGATTCTCGACCTGCCCCGGCTCGGCGCTGCGATCCTCAAGGTGCAGAATATCGCGCTGCAGCAACGCCAGCAGACTGTCTGCCTCGGGCGCGACAAACCCCTGCACCTCGCCGATGCGATCGAGATGACGGTCGCTCAGTTCCTCGAGCTGGCCGAGATAATCACGCCCGAGCTTGCCGAAACTGGCCAGCAGCGGATTGCCCAGCGTGAATTCGGCCTCATCCGAGCCATAACGGGCGAGATAGTTGCGATCACGCAGGTCGCTCCAGAACCCCTCGCAGGGGTTACTGACCATCAGATGCACATCCATCCGATGGCCGAGCGCCGCCAGCAGATCCAGGTATTGCGGCGGCAGCGCACTGATGCCGAAGACAAACACCCGCTCGGGCAGGGCAAAGGCGGTATCGGACAGCAGCGCGGCAATCGCACGCCGGTTGAGGCCGGCCCGATGCTCGGGACAGAGCGGCGAGCGACCGTCCGCAGCGAGCTGCTGGACGCGGGCCACCAGCGCACGCCAGAGCTCCGGCTGCCAGGGCTGGGTTTCGGCGCCCAGGGCTCCGCCCTGCTCCCAGTCGAGCATCCATTCGGGGCGGTAGACCAGATACTGGTCGAAGAGATCCGCCACCCGAGACGCCAGCTGAAAACGCTTGCGCCCACTGCTGTCATCGGTCAGGTACTGGCGCAGCGGAGCAAAATCGGGCCGCGGCAGCAGCTCGGGCAGAAGCGCCATCAGCTTCCAGGTCATCGCCGACTTGCCGTAGGCACTCTGATCGCTCAGACCGGGCAGGACCGCGCGGTAAATATCCCAGATAAACCGGGCCGGCAACCGCGTCTCGAGCCTGGCTGCGATGCCGAGATCACAGGCCAGCTGCTGACGCAGCCACTGCCCCATGCCGGTGCTCTGCACCAGAAACTCTTCTGCGGCAAACGGGTCACGCAGCGGCCGCTGCCGCAGCAGATGAACCGTCAGTGCCTTGAGGATCTCCAGATCATTGGAGTGATAGACCGTTAACATGCCGACTCCCTGGCCCGGGCTGGATGAAGGAGGATAGCGTACCGGCTTCAGAGCGCCGGTACACGCCAATCGATCGGTGCCTGCCCATGGGCTTCAAGATAGGCGTTGGTCTGGGAAAAATGGCGACAGCCGAAAAAGCCCCGGTGCGCCGCCAGAGGCGATGGGTGCGGCGCGCAGAGCACCAGATGGCGGTTCCGGTCGATAAAGGCGCCCTTGCGCTGGGCGTAGCTGCCCCAGAGCAGAAACACCAGGTTGTCACGGCGGTTGTTGAGCTCATGGATCGCGCGATCGGTAAATTCTTCCCAGCCGCGTTTCTGATGCGAAGCGGCCTGCTTGTGCTCCACCGTCAGCACCGCATTGAGCAGCAGTACGCCCTGCTGGGCCCAGCTCTCGAGGTGACCATGGCTGGCACGGGGAATCCCCAAATCGCTTTCCAGTTCCTTGTATACGTTCACCAGCGACGGCGGAATGCGCACATCGGGGCGCACCGAAAAGGACAGACCGTGTGCCTGTCCCGGACCGTGGTAGGGATCCTGTCCCAGAATCACGACCCGTACCCGGTCAAAGGGGGTCAGATCAAAGGCGCGAAAATACTCGCAGCCTTGCGGGTAGATCTGCTTGCCGGCCGCCTTTTCAGCCAGCAGAAACTGTTTGAGCTCGTGCATATAGGGTTTGTCGAACTCATCGGCCAGGACCGCCTTCCAAGAGGGTTCCATACAGATCTGATCGGACATTCGCTGTACTCCATCCATCGCGAAATCGGCGATTATACGTCAGTGACAGTCCTGTTGCGGACCCGCTATGCTGGTAAAAAATGACCGAGCACGGATTCATCTATGATCGACCAGGGCTTTCACTACAGCATCTACCGCAGAATTCTCGATGGCGAAACCGAACTGCCCTCGCTGCCCGATGTGATGCTGCGTATTCGCAAGGCTCTGGCACAACCGCACTGTCACCTCGATGAGCTGATCACCATCCTGCAATCGGACCCGGCGCTGGTCGGCTATCTGCTGAAGGTGGCCGACTCGCCGCTGTACAAGCAACCGACTCCCGCCGACGATCTGATGATCGCCCTGCAACGCATCGGTATGAATGCTCTGGGCACGCTGGTGCTGACCTGGAGCCTGCGCCATCTGTTTGTCAGCCGCAGCCCCAAGGTGCAGAAGCTGCTGCGCGAAGCCTGGCACCTGTGCCTGCACGGTGGCGCCTTCAGTGCGGTGATCGCGCGCCGCTCGCGTAAGGTGGCCCCGGACCGCGCCATGCTTGCCGGCCTGCTGCAGAATATCGGTTACCTGCAGATGCTGGTGGAGCTCGAGCCCTGGCCGGAGCTCTTTGATCATCCGCGCGGTGTGCGCACCCTCTGCAACGAGGTGGCCGCCGATGTCGGTCTGGTACTCGGGCGGCACTGGGGCCTGAGCGACGACACCCTGAACGTGATCCGCCACCGCCGCGACTGGAACTACAGCATGCCGGCGTTCGACCTGACCGCCTGCTGTCAGCTGGCCGAGTATCTGGTACTGACACACAACCAGCCGAGCCTGGATCTGCCACCGATCGACGCACTGCCCGGCTACCGCTGCTCCCTGTTTGCCCAGGGCGGGCTGCGCCGGCATCAGCTGCTCGATTATCTCAAGGACGATTTCAAGAACACACTGGAAAGTCTGGGCGGCACCTGGGAGCCGCCGCTGGCCGGTTGATCAGGGCTGGCGCTGACAGCGCACCACCCGCTCCTTGCCATCCACCAGTACCCCCGCCACCTGTGCATGCCGGCTGTCTTCGAGTACCAGATAGCCGTCCACACAGCGGGCCCGCTGTTCGCTGGGCTTCGAACGCAGCAGCTGCTCGCTGCCGGGGGTGATCTTGATCAGATTGAACTCGGCCAGATAGACCGAATCGGCCTCGGTCGAGTGGCGCAGATACCCCTTCCATTCCAGCATCCCGATGGTGACCAGAACCGTGGCGACAATCGCCAGGATCATCTGCTGGGCATGATTGATGTGCATGACGTGCTCCCCAAAACCTCGTATCCAGAAGCGCCATTGTACGCGCACCGCCGCCGCGCTCCAGCCTCAGACCCGGTTTGAACACTCCGGTGCCGGTCACTAAGCTCGAAAAAAAGAGGAATCTGACGATGCAGGCGTTTTACAGGGTTGCGGTGGCCCTCGATCTGAGTGTCGAGTCCGAAGAACTGATCCGGCAGGCCCGGCGTATCTGTGCCGCAGATGCCGAACTCTATCTGCTGTATGCCGGTCAGGATCTGAGTGCCAAACACTATCAGCTGCTGGCCGAGCTGCTGCCCGAATCACCGCAGGCACTGGCCGGGCGTATTCGCGCCCAGGATCGCACGCGCCTGCGCGATCTCGGCCAGCTGTTCAGTGTCCCGGTGGACCGCCAGCGCCTGCTGGAGGGCAAGCCCGAAGAGGAGATTCTGCGCTTTATCCAGCAGCACCAGATCGAACTGCTGGTGCTGGGCAATCATCAGCGCAGCTATCTCGATCAGTGGAGCCATCCGCTGACCGATCGCCTGCGCCGGCACAGCAGCTGCCACCTGTTTCTGGTCAACCTGCAGCCGCCGATCACCTGCGATACCTGAATCGAAAACGCGACGCTATCAGGCTCAGCAGAGGTTCAAGAGCGTTTTCGCCTCGCGCAGTGGATCATCGGCGCCCTCCACCCAGTGAATCTGCCAGCCACGACGCTCCATGCCTCGGAACCAGGTATCCTGACGTTTGGCAAACTGATGGATGGCGCTGTTGAGCTTCTGGAACATATCGTTGTAACTGAGCGCGCCGGTCAGATGCTGGCACACCAGGCGATACTCAAGTCCACACCAGTTCAGCTTCTCTGCACTGACCCCGGCATCCAACAGCCCCTGCACTTCCTCTAGCAGCCCCTCATCAAGACGCGCCTTGAGGCGAGAGGTGATCCGCTGACGCAGCACCGCCCGCTGCCAGCGAATGCCGAGCAGCAGAGGATTAAGGCTGGGCAGCGGCGGCAGGGAGGCACGCAGCGCATCTTCACCTTCGGCAATCTCAATCGCGCGCACCAGACGCGGACGTACCTGAAGATCGGTATCGTTGTGCAGCGGCTTGCCCTGAGCCGCCTTCACCGCGCGCAGACGCTGCTGCAGTGCCTCCAGATCCAGCTCGGCCAGTTCCGCACGCAGCAGAGGATTCTGCGGCACCTCGACAAAGCGATACCCCTTGAGTACGGCTTCTATATAAAGCCCCGTGCCTCCGGCCATGATCGGCAGCTTGCCGCGCGCCAGAATGTCACCATGGGCGGCAAAGAAGTCGCGCTGAAACTGATACACGCTGTACTCGGCCATCGGATCGACAATATCGATCAGGTGATAGGGCACCTCACCGTACTCGGCAAGATCCTTGCCCGAGCCGATATCCAGGCCACGGTACACCTGACGCGAGTCCGCCGAGAGGATTTCACCGTCACAGGCGCGTGCCAGTTCGACCGCCAGATGCGTCTTGCCCGAAGCGGTGGCACCGAGAATTACCAGCAGATCTAGGTCTTTGGTCAACATGTGTCTTGTAATGGAAAGAAATAGGGCGCTATGGTAACAAATGGTTTCGCCTGATGTAGGCTTACCGACACCTATGACACAGATGTTTTTTTTGAGGGGAACTCATGCTGCGCCAATCACTGACTGCACTGGCAGGAGCGACACTGCTCGCCGCCACCGGAGCTCAGGCTCTGGAAAAAATTCCCACCGAAAGCGGCTTTAGCGGCTTTATTGCCGGTGGCGCCGGCACCACCCGCCTCAAGAGCAACATGGTTTCGGGCAACTCGGTCGGCGACTTCGACCTCGAGCGTATCAGCTCCGAAAGCCAGTCTCCGGACTCCGATACCAGCACCAGCCCCTTTATCAACGGCAAGCTGGCCTATACCTGGGCCGACAGCAAGACCCAGGTCTTCTTCGGGACCAACCTGGAAAGCTACCTGCGCTATGACTTCAGTACCGAACTGGGTGTGCGCCAGGGTCTTGAAGGCGGCGATATCCTGAACGCCAGCTTCCTTTTTTCCAGCATGCCCACCAAGGTATGGCGCGACCCGTATCAGACCGGCACCGACCGCAGCGATACCGACCGCACCAGCAACGGTTTCAAGCTCGCCTGGGAAAATATCGCCAATAGCGGTTTTGGCGTCACCCTCAAGCACCGCAAGATCGAGCTGGATAACGAGCAGAGCGGCGAATCGCTCGGTTACCTGACCGCAGCCGAGCGCAAACTGCTCAACCGTGAAGGCGATCAGTCCAGTGTCGAATTCAAATACGAACACGCACTGGGCGGGGGCCACTTCCTGATCCCCTCCTATACCTACACCGACTACAACCTTGACGGCGATGCCATGGCCGCCGAAGAACACCTGCTGCAGCTCTCGCACGCCTACTTCGGCGAACAGTGGCAGTTCGTCACCAACGTTGCCTACGGTCAGTCAGAAAACGACAAGCGCAACCCGATCTACAACAAGACCCAGGAAGACGATATCTACGGCCTGAGCTTCAGTGCGTTCTATGCCGAACCCTTCGGGCTTAAAAACACCCGCGCGATGGCGAGCATTGCCACCTACCGCGGCAGCTCCAACATCGACTTCTACGACACCAACATCACCACCGCCAACCTTGGCCTGATGTACACCTTCTAAGCCGATGAGACCGGTCAAAGGGCGCTTCGGCGCCCTTTTTTATTGCCGGGGCATGCCGTGCATTCAGTACAGGGCCAAGGCACAATGGTGCATCAATCCGCCCCATGATCAGGAGTCTTCGATGTCCCAAGCCCCTACCGACCTGCCCGTTGTCTGCTCCTGGAGCGGCGGCAAGGACAGCTGCTTTGCCCTGCTCGAAGCCCGTCGTCTGGGCTACAGGCCGGTAGCCCTGATCAACATGCTCGATGGCGATGGCCGCAGAACCCGCGCCCATGGCCTGAACCCGGCCCTTCTGCAGGCTCAGGCCGATGCGCTGGGGCTACCGCTGTTGCAGGGCAAGGCTGCCTGGGGCGAGTATGAAGCAGAACTTCTGCGTCTGCTCGCCCTCAGCCAGGAACGCTACGGCGCCCAAGGGGTGGTGTTCGGGGATATCGATCTTGAAGCCCACAAGGCGTGGGAAGAGCGCGTAACCGCGAAGGTGGCGATGCAGACCATTCTGCCCCTGTGGCAACAGGATCGCCGTGCTCTGGTCGACCGGATGCTCCGCGAGGGCGTGAAAACCCTGGTCACCGCCTGCCGCGCACCGCTGGATCCGGACCTGCTCGGCCAGACGCTGACCCCGGCGCTGCTCGATCGCATCGAGGCCGACGGCGCCTGCAGCTGCGGCGAGGACGGCGAATACCACAGCACGGTCTACGACTGCGCAGCCTTCAGCGCCCCGCTATGCTTGAAGGCGGGCGAGGTGGTCGAGCGTGACCGCTACTGGCAGATCGAACTCGAGCTCGCGCCGACTGCGGAGCACACCGCCAGCCGCGCCCGCAAGGTCGGCTAATGGAGTCTGCGATGATGCGTATTCTGGTCAGTGCCTGTCTGATCGATCAGCCGGTCCGCTACGACGGCCGCGCACGGACCTGCACGCATCCCCTGCTGGCCCGCTGGCAGCGCGAGGGGCGTCTGCTTCCGGTCTGCCCGGAGCTGGCCGGCGGTCTCAAGGTGCCGCGCCCGGCCGCCGAAATCCGTGCCGGCGATGGCCATGACGTACTGCAGGGCCGTGCCCGGGTGATCAACTGCTGGGGTCAGGATCAAAGCCAGGCCTTCATCCAGGGAGCGCACAGCGTCCTCGAGCAGGCACGGGCGGGCGGCGCACGCATCGCCATTCTGACCGACAATAGCCCCTCCTGCGGCTCGCAGCGGATCTACGACGGCAGCTTTACCGGCACCCAGATTCCGGGCATCGGGGTCACCACCGCCCTACTTGAGGCGCACGGCATCGCCGTATTCGGCCCGCAGCAGCTGGAAGAGGCCGCAGCGCTGCTGCAGCGTCTGGAACAGAGCTCCACGAAGAATCAAAGCAGCCCATCACGCGAGGGAGAGGCATGAAAAAGCTGAAAAACGAAGTCCAACTGGTCAAGGAGGCGGTGCGTGTCGGCATGGTCTACGCGCAAAAGCGCGGTGTCGCCGAATTTGACGCCGCCGATTCCTCCAGCACCAAGATCGAGTTTGTCTATCGCCTGCTGGTGCATGATGAACTGATCCAGCCGCTGGCCAAGGATCAGCTGTCGGAACCGAACATGAAGCACAAGCTGGCCCTCTGGATCAGCCGCCAGCTGCCCGCCGGGCATCCACTGCTGCAGGAGTAAGCGAGCACCCGCAGGCCGGCGCGGCTAATCCCTAAAGATAATCACGGCCGGCTCTGCTATGCTCGCCGGCCTGTTTTTCCGCCTGCGAGGCCCGGCTTTTGTCCTGCCCATCCTTTTCCTCCCTGCCCCTTCAACCCGCGCTGCTGCACAACCTCGAAAGTCTCGGCTACCAGACGATGACACCGGTACAGGCCGCCGCACTGCCGCATCTGCTGGCGGGCCGGGATCTGCGTGCCGAAGCCCAGACCGGTAGCGGCAAGACCGCCGCCTTCGGCCTGCCCCTGATCGAGCAGTTGAATCTGCGCTGCTTCGGCATCCAGGGTCTGGTGCTCTGCCCGACCCGCGAGCTGGCCGATCAGGTGGCCCGGGAACTGCGCCGCCTTGGCCGGCAACTGCCCCATCTGAAGGTGCTGACGCTCTGCGGTGGCGCCTCCATGGGCCATCAGCTGCGCTCGCTCGAGCACGGTGCCCATATCGTGGTCGGCACCCCGGGCCGCATTGTCGATCACCTCCAGCGTGGCAAACTGCGCCTGGAGCAGCTGGCCACGCTGGTGCTGGACGAAGCCGACCGCATGCTGGAAATGGGCTTTAGCGAAGCCCTCGAAACCATTGTCGCGGCCACTCCGAAGAGTCGACGCAGCTGGCTGTTTTCGGCGACCTATCCGACCGAAATCGACAGTCTGTGCGCACACCTGCTGCGCGATCCGGTGCTGGTCGAGGTGGAAAGTCCGCGTACCCCGCAGCAGATTCGCCAGTTGCAGTTCATGGTCGATCGCGACAACCGCCGCGACCAGCTGCAGCAGCTGCTGCTGCGCTATCGTCCGCAGCAGGCGCTGATCTTCTGCAACACCAAGGCCCAGTGCGCCGAACTCAATGACTGGCTGAACGCAGAGGGGATGAGCAGCGCGGCCCTGCACGGCGACATGCAGCAAAAGGAACGCGATCAGGTGCTGCTGCGCTTTGCCAACCACAGCCTGAGTTTTCTGGTCGCCACCGACGTGGCCGCCCGCGGACTGGATATCCAGTCGCTGCCGGCGGTGATCCACTATGATCTGGCGCGCACCAGCGATGCCCATATCCACCGTACCGGCCGTACCGGCCGTGCCGGCGAAAGCGGGCTCGCCCTGTGCCTGACCAATCTGCGCGAAGCCGAGCGGCTGCTGCGCTTTGTCGATGAAGGCGCCGCGCCACTCGAGACCAGCGAGCTCGAACCGGGCGGCCATTATCCGCCGCTGCCGCAACCGCCGATGGTCACCCTGGAACTCAACGCCGGACGCAAGCAGAAGATCCGCCCCGGCGATCTCCTCGGCGCCCTGACCGGCGACGTGGGCCTGCCCGGCAAGGCGATCGGCAAGATTCAGATCCAGCCGCTGTCGAGCTATGTGGCCATCGAACAGGCCTTCGCCAACCAGGCTCTGAAGGGTATGCGTACCCATGGCCTCAAGGGCCGCAAGGTTCTGGCCCGCCGCCTGCACTGATACCGAAAAAAGAGCGGCCCCGGCCGCTCAATCCCCCTCGCCCTTGCGCTCACCGCTCTGACTGGCCAGCACACGCTGGCACAGGCGGTTGAAAGGCAGGCTCTGGACCCATACCGAACCGCGTCCCGAGAGCGTCGCCAGCACCAGCCCCTCGCCACCGAACAGCATGCTTTTGAGGCCCCGATTGAGCGCGATGTCGTAGTCGATGCCGGAGCTGAAGGCGACCAGACAGCCGGTATCCAGGCGCAGGGTCTGATCGTTGAGTTCCAGCCGCTGCACCGTACCCCCGGCATGCAGGAAGGCCAGACCGTCGCCACTCAAGCGCTGCAGGATAAATCCCTCACCGCCGAAGAAACCGGCACCGATCCGGCGATTGAAGGCGATATCCACGCGGGTACCGAGGGCCGCAGCAAGAAAAGCATCCTTCTGGCAGATCAGCTCGCCCCCGACTGCATCCAGATCGACCGCGACCACACTGCCGGGATAGGGCGCCGCAAAGGCCACCTTGGCCGCCGCAGAACCCCGGTTGCTGAAATGCGTCATGAACAGGGACTCGCCGGTCATCATGCGCTTGCCCGCACTCCAGAGCTTGCCGAACACCCCCTGCTCGGCGGCACTGCCATCGCCCATGCGCGTTTCAAAATCGATGCCTTCCTGCATCCAGAGCATGGCGCCGGCTTCGGCAATCACCGTTTCATCGGGATCAAGACTGATCTCCACCAGCTGCATATCGTGTCCGACGATGCGGTAATCCACTTCATGACTGTGCATGCCTTCCTCCTTTCGTGTGCGTCTTGACCGCGGGCGCACGCTGCTATGCTTGAGAAACAGAGTTTTTGCTCACAGGGCAACAGGTAGCCTGGAATGAGTCGCGCGGATACCGCCCCACAACGATCCTCACTGCTTCCTCGCGGCCTGATTCTGCTGGCCATGGGGCTGTTCTACTTCGGCCTGCTGCAGCAACTGTACCTCTCCAGCGAGCAGGAACGCCAGGCACGTCTGAGCTACCAGCTGAGTTCGCTGGGGCAGAACCTTGAGGATCTGATCAGTTCACGCCTGTATCTGCTGAACGAGCTCGCCTCCTACGTGCAGAATGAACCGAACCTGGATCAGGAACGCTTTGCCCTGATCACCCAGGATATCTTTCTGCGTCAGCCCGGTATTCGCAGTCTGCAGCTGGCCAAGGATTCGGTCATCAGCCATATTGCCCCACTGGCGGGCAACCGCAGCGTGCTCGGTCACAATCTGGTCGCCGACAGCACCCGCGACCTTGAGGCGCGACTGGCGATCGACCAACGCAGCGCCGTACTGGCCGGGCCGCTGGATCTGATTCAGGGCGGACGCGGGCTGGCAATCCGCAGTCCGATTTTTGTCTACCGCTCGCCCGACCTCCCTGAACGCTACTGGGGGCTGGCAATCGTTCTGCTTGACTGGGCGCAGCTGATCAAGGAAAGCGACCTGCCCGGTATTGCCAACGAATACCAGGTCGCCCTGCGCCAGCAGGATCACGAAGGCCACTGGCAGCCGGCCTTTTATGGCGAGGACAGCCTGTTTACGGCCGCAGACAGCGAAGAGATTCTGCTGCAGCTGCCCGGTACGAGCTGGGCACTGGCGATCCGTTCTCGCCTGAGCTCGACCGGCCAGCTGCCCCTGGCCGGTTATGCCATCGGTCTTTTACTGCTGCTCGCCAGTGCCTATCTGCTGTTCTGCCTCAGCTACACAGATCATGCTCTGGCGCCGCCAGCCTTTGCCCTGAGTTTTGTCCTGCTGGCACTGATTCTGATCGGCTTCGACAGTCGCGATCGCCAGAGTCGACAGCAGATCACGCTTTCCCATGCGCTGTCTCTGCAGAACGACCGCATTCGCGACCGGCTGCTGGCGCATCAGCATTTTCTGCAGCATCTGGCCAACCCGTCACTGCAGCAGATGCTCTCGGCACCGCTGTTCGAGGAGCGCGCACGTCGCCAGCTGCGCGAATCCGCCGAACTGGTCGCCCTGCTCTGGCTGACGCCGGACCGGCGTATCTATCAGCAGATCGAGCGCAGCGGACCGAGCGTGCGCAACGGTGAAAAGCTGATGATCCTTGAATCGCAGAAGGCCGCCCAGAAGGCCCAGGGGCACCACCGCGCCGAGTTCACCGCGCCCTTTCAGGATCACAGCGAACGCTACCGCTTTGACCTCTGGCAACCGCTGTATCAGGGGCAGAAATTCCTCGGCCTGCTGGGGGTACGGATCGACTGTCAGACTCTGCTTGAACAGTCGGTAGAACCCTATCTGCTCGGTCAGTACCGCCTGCGCCTGCGCAACCGGGGCGATCTTGAATTCGCCCGCCTGCAGGACCCCGAACTCAACCTGGGACAGCTCAGCGCCATGCTGAGCCAGAATCCGCCGGGTCAGGGGGTCACGCTGGAACTGACCCGCTATCAGGAACGCTGGTCACTGCTGAGCCTGATGCTGCTGGTACTGCTGCTGGCGATGGGCGTGGCCACGGTGCTGCAGCTTTACCGCCTGCGCCAACGCTATCTGAGCGCCCGCACCGATCTGGATCGGCACCAGCAGACCGGTGGTCAGCTGGCTCGCGAACACCGCTTGCTGCAGACAACCCTCTCCTCCATCGGCGAAGGGGTCATCACCACCGATGCCGACGGTCTGGTGCAGCGCATCAATCCGATCGCCGAAGCCCTGTGCCAGTGCAGCCAGGACGAAGCCCGCGGACAGCCGCTTTTTTCCGTGCTCCGGCTCCAGGACAACAGCTACGCCAAGCCCCTGCGCCAGCGCCTGCAGGAAGCGCTGGAGCAGGCGCGGCAACAGCAGCAGACCCAGTGGCTCAATGGCACCCTGGTCGATCGCAATACCGAGCTGCATTCGGTGCGCTGCACCATCGCCCCGATCCTCCATGACGAACGCTTTCAGGGCGATGTGATCATCATCCACGACCTGTCCGGCATTCAGGCGATGGGGCGGCGACTGGAGTTTCGTGAACGCAGCGAAGCCCATGCACCGCTGGGCAGCGATGAATTCGAGCTGTGCTGCAAGGAGGCACTGATTCATGCCCGTGAAACCGGCTATCAGCATCTGCTGCTGTATCTTGATCTGGATCTCGAGCACAGCACCCTGACCGCCGATGAAGACACGCTGCAGGCGCTGGAGCTGCCGCTGTATCATCTGATCCGCCAGCATCTGCGCCAGCAGGACCCGATCGCCCGCCTTGGCGGTCAGCGCTTTGCCCTGCTGCTGCGCTACTGCTCGGTCAGCAAAGGCCAGAAAATCGCCCGCGAGATTATCCAGGCCCTCAAAGACCCTGGCATTATCTGGACCCATTCAGCCAACCGGCCAAGGCTGGCGCTCAATATCGGCCTGATCTGCATCACACGCGGCAGTGCCGACTACAGTACGCTCTGTACGCAGGCCGATCAGGCCTGCTATATCGCCAAAAGCCAGGGGCCCAACCACTGCTATCAGAGTCCGGTGGACTGTCTGGAACAGGCGCATGAATCAGCGCTTGAGCCGTCCAGCCAGCGTTCGGCACCCGGGGCCTGAACGCAAAAGCCCCGCCGAAGCGGGGCTTTGTCGAACCGGAGCGATGCGCAGGCATCACACCGACCGTTCAGACCAGCGGACCGATCCCCTGGGACCAGTCCTGCTGCTTGGGCTTGGGCTTGCGTCGACGCTTGCGTGTGCTGGTCGGTACGCTGGCAGGCTGCTGTGCGGCCTGATCCTTGCCCGGCTTGCGACCGCGGCCACTGCTGCTGCCGTTACGCCGCCCACGTTCAGGCTGGCCGGGCTGCAGGAAGTTCATCAGACGGCGCTCTTCGCGACGGCGCTGCTCTTCCAGATCCCGATCCGCCTTGGCCTGATGCAGGGCTGCTTCAGACATCTTCGGCTGCTTCTCGCTGCGCTTGGCGTCATCGGCATGGGTATTGGGATTGGGATTGGGATTGGCATTGGTATTGGTATTGGCCGTACGACGGTTTTTGCCGCCACCTCGACGACCGCGCTCACCGGCACTCTTGGCCTCACCGCTGCGCTTGCGCTCAGTCTCGGCCGGAGCCGATGCTGCGGCCTCGTTGCGCGCTTCGGTTTCCCGGGCAGAGCGGTTTGAACGCCGACGCCGACGGCGAGCGGGCTTGTCCGACGGTGCCCGTGCCCCTTCGGCACGTTCGCCCGAGCGCACATCGCGGGGTTCCTCTTCGCGCTCGTCCTCGGCCATTGCATCAAATCCTTCGATCACACGCTGCTCCAGTTTTTGCCCGATCAGACGTTCGATACCGCGCAGCAGCTTTTCCTCATCGCCGCTGACCAGAGAAACCGCCTGCCCCTCGACGCCGGCACGGCCGGTACGGCCGATACGGTGCACGTAATCTTCGGCGACATTGGGCAGCTCGAAGTTCACCACCTGGGGCAGCTCGGCAATATCCAGCCCGCGCGCGGCAATATCGGTCGCGACCAGCGCACGCACCTTGCAGGCCTTGAAATCGGCCAGAGCACGGGTACGGGCATTCTGGCTCTTGTTGCCGTGAATCACGGCGGCACTGATGCCGGCGCGATCGAGCTTCTGTGCCAGACGGTTGGCCCCGTGCTTGGTGCGGGTAAAGACCAGCACCTGCTGCCAGGATTCGGCCTGGAACAGGTGGCACAGAAGTGCGGTCTTGCCCCGCTTGCTGACCGGATGCACCCACTGGCGTACGGTATCGGCCGTGGCGTTGCGCGGCGTTACCTCCACGGAAACCGGCTGATGCAGGATGCCCTGAGCCAATTTCCTGATCTCGCTTGAGAAGGTGGCGGAAAACAGCAGGTTCTGCCGTTGCTGCGGCAAAAGCGCCAGAATCTTGCGAATATCGCGGATAAAGCCCATATCCAGCATGCGGTCGGCTTCATCGAGCACCAGCACTTCCAGATCGCCGAAATCGATCACCCCCTGCTGATGCAGGTCGAGCAGACGCCCCGGGGTCGCGGTCAACACATCGACACCCTGTTGTACACGGCTGATCTGCGGACCGATCTTAACGCCACCGAACACCACGGCCGAACGCAGATCAAGGTCACGGCTGTAGTCACGCACGCTCTCGGCCACCTGAGAGGCCAGCTCGCGGGTTGGCGTCAGAATCAGTGCCCGTACCTTGCCATGGTGCGCCGGTTTTCCCTCCAGCAGACGCTGCAAAAGGGGCAGGGCAAAGCCTGCGGTTTTTCCGGTACCGGTCTGGGCGGCGGCCATCAGGTCACGGCCAGCCAGAATTTCAGGAATCGCCTGCGCCTGGATCGGCGTCGGCGTGTCATAGCCCAGTGCGGCCACTGTCTCTTGCAGTGTGGGCACCAGGCCAAGGGAAGAAAATGTCATCAATACACTACTCGCACTGTTCGCCAGAAATGCGAACTCAGAATAGATAATCAGGAAAGAGTGCAGAGGGTACCGCAACAAGACGGAGCTGACGACCCCAACAGCCGTTCCGGCTGCCTCCGATCGCTTTTGCGTCTTCGGAATCGGCCCCTGATGGTGCCTCTGCCTCGGTAAAAACTCGAACACTGTCTCATAACTGCAGGCTCGGCCTGCCAAACGACGGCGAGCACGATAAGCTCAGCCGCTCTTGAAGGATCAATCCCTCTACCCCAAGGAGTCAACGTTGTCCCTACGTCCCACCAGCCTGTTGCTCCTGTTCGCCCTGCTGCTGGTCTGCATCGCGCATCTGGCGCTGCTGCAGGGGACCGTACTGCTGCCGCAATCGGCTACCCAGCTGGCACAGACCCTGGCACCGCTGCTCGGGCTGGCCGAACTCCTGTGCCTGCGCCTGGCGCTGCATCTGCAGCTCTGCCTCGGCGCCCATCGGGGGGTAACCTGCCGCCTTATCAGCCAGGGCATCTGGGCACTGCTGCTGGTCGAACTGGGCGCCCTGTATCCGGGCTCCGGCCAGATCCTGCTGCACCTTCTGGGCTCGCTGGGCGAACTGCTGCTGCTGGCACTTCTGGCCGGCTGCGGCCTGCGCCTGCCCCAGACGCGCGCCCATCCGCAGCAACTTCGGATGCTGTTTCAGGGCATTCAGCTGCTGGTGGTACTGCATCTGGGCAGCCTGTTCTGGCTGGCCCATACCGAAGCCGGTCATTGGCTGCATCTGCCGTCCTGTGACCTGCCACTGTGCACCAGCCTGCTGACCGGACTGAGAATCCTGCCGCTGCTGCTGCTGGCCAGCGGACTGTTCCACTGCAGCCAGTTATCGCGTCATTGCGCCCGGCTCGAACAACGTTGATCGATCCCCGTTAAAAACCCCGGCTTGACCGGGGTTTTTAACGGACGGGCCACTCAGTGCTCCGGACGCATGGCCGGGAACAGGATCACGTCACGGATCGAGTGCGCGTTGGCGAACACCATCGCCAGACGGTCGATACCGATCCCTTCACCCGCTGTCGGCGGCAGACCAAACTCGAGGGCGCGGATGTAGTCGCCATCGTAGTGCATCGCTTCG